>JBBJOD010000026.1:0-17757 GCA_037721715.1 Chitinophagaceae bacterium
AGGGAAGCAAAGTAACTGCCTTAAAAGCAGTCAATATACGAAGCGGGAAAGAAGTTGTGTTAACTGCTACCTACTTTGCTGATGCAACTGAATTAGGTGAACTGCTGCCCTTATCAGGAACGGAATTTGTTACCGGTACAGAATCAAAAATTGAAACAGGTGAATTGCATGCGCCGGAAAAAGGCGATCCTTCCAATCACCAGGCTTTTACCGTCTGTTTTGCAATGGACTATGTTCCAGGATCCAACAACGTCCATGATAAGCCCCGTGAATATAAGTTTTGGAGCAATCATGTTCCCGCAATGAAGCCGGCATGGCCGGGTAAACTACTGCAGCTTCAATATCCAAAACCGGCTACCCTTGTTCCTACTCCATTAGGCTTTCATCCGGAAGGAATCAAAACAGGCGACGCATTGAATTTGTGGAATTACAGGCGCATCGTCAATAAAAACAATTTTGAGCCGGGACTATTCAAAGGGGATATCTGCGCTGTAAACTGGCCGCAGAATGATTATACATTGGGCAATCTTATCGGTGTCACCGGGAAAGAATTCATTCGCCATGTGGAGGCAGCTAAACAACTAAGCCTGTCTTTACTGTATTGGTTACAGACTGAAGCTCCAAGGCCCGGCGGCGGCTATGGCTGGCCTGGTCTGCGCCTGAGAAAAGATATCATGGGAACTGAAGACGGACTGGCGAAGTATCCTTACATCCGGGAATCACGTCGCATAAAATCCTTGTTTACCGTAAAAGAAGAACATGTGGGCGTTGCTAACAGGGAACTCGTTTATGGCAAGGTAGCAGCTAAAAAAAGCGCTGTTTTTCATGATAGCATTGGTGTAGGAAGTTATCATATCGACTTACATCCAAGTTCGAAGGGTGATAATTACATTGATTTCGATTCACTTCCTTTTCAAATTCCGCTTGGCGCTTTGATTCCTCAACGAATGGATAACCTGTTGCCGGCCAACAAGAATATTGGTACTACACATATTACCAACGGGTGTTACCGTTTGCACCCGGTAGAATGGGGTATCGGTGAAGCTGTCGGGCTGCTGGCTGCCTATTCTATAAAGAACAAAGTTCTTCCGCGACAGATCCGGGAACAACGAAACCTTTTAGGGCAGTTTCAAAGCTTTATTCAAAAGCAGGGAGTGGAAACAAGCTGGAAGGCTGATGACAAGTAACCAGTAAACAGGCGTAAACTAAAGGGCACCACCCATCCAGCGAACTCGAGTAAAACACTGAGTCACTCCAAGGTCTTAGACCTGGAGGTTCGCCATCATTTCAATCATTGTACAATGTATGTATAGATTCAATGAAGGAACACTTGCCTGGTAGAAGATGCATCGACCTCGGCGGGCAACCTTGCAGTCTAACTTAAAATCAATTTCAGCTTCAAAAGTCCGGTTCCATGGTAACCGGAAACTCATATCGGCCGGTTGCTGGCACTTCACAGTGTTTTGCCTGCCGTTTGTTGTCTTTCCAAAATACATTCTGCTTAAATCATGGAACGATTTTGACAGCCGCACCATAGCATAATTTTCAAATTGCTTTTTTGTAGTTTCATCCAGGATGGTTGAGCTCAGGCCGGACTGGCCAAAATGTTTGTTTACATTTAATCGTTCCAGGCCATGGAAATAATAATCATCCAATACACGATGGAAAGTAAACCAGTTCTGTGCGGCCCAGATTCGATCAATCATGCTGTTATTCTTAAAAAGCCTCGCTTTTGCCAAAGAAAAAATTACCCCCTGTGGAAGCGCAGTGCCGATGGTATTAGCTGCGGTATTCCAGGAAGCATAACCATTTATTTCTGAAAACAATCCCCGGTTACCCAATTCAATAGTAAAAGCCGAGTCACCGCCCTGCACATTACCAATAGGGTCAATATCCGCAACAATCACACTTCTACCCTGCCTCACTTTCTCTTCAATTTCAGCGGCAAAACTTACAGCTCTCCCTGGTTCATGCCTTGAAGCGAAAACATAAAATAGCAGGTCAGCCTGTTTCTCATCGACCAATTCCCTGGAACCGGTAGCCCTGATATGGAAACGAACCGTTTCATCCAGGGGCTTGTCCTCAAATGGCATTACCGTACTCGCTGCCCTGCCCGATGAAAAAATTGGTTTAATGCCCGGAGCGTACTTGTAATCCTCGTTCAGCGCTCGGGCTAGCAGCAGCATTGAAACTTCATCTGCTCCCGGCTGCACAGCAATCTTGTTTGTTAATCTTTTGTGCAGGATTTCCTTATTTAGCCGCTGCCTGTCCGCCACATGAATGCCTACAGGTTTTGCATCATCCTGCGACAAAATAAGGTACCTAATGATTCCAGACCTTACAAATTCGATTGATTTTAAGTTGATCAATAAGTTTCGCTGTCTTGCTTTTTTATAACCTGCCAGTGCTTCGGCAGGAATTTTAGATTCAAGTTTCCTGGTTTCTTCCCGGGACTTTTTGTCAGCGATCACTGATATTTCCGCCCATTTAGCGAGATCTGTCCTGTACGATTCATTTTTTCCATCAGCCGTAGGGGCTAGCCGCATAATTACATTTTGTACATAGAGAGGAAGTTCAGGGGCCTTTTTGTGGATATCCCGTAAAACATGGATACGGGCTAAAGCTGCGGCATTTTCAACATCATGCGCCCTGGATGCTACCAGGCCTCCATATACAAGCATGTCAACGGAAATGATAGCGGCATCGAATGATTTCAAGTCTTGTTTTTTCATCCATTTTATGATCTCATCTGACTGGCCTGCCTTTGTAAACCTGCCAAGAATTTCCTTTGGAGGTGTAATAATCTCGGCATCACCGATCAGCGCCATCCGCAGTGTAAATTGGAGGCAGGGTGGCCGGTCGTCTAGTGGAATGAACAAGATGGTTAATGAAGGCTTATTGCCGGGTTGACCGAAGACCATAGAGAAAGCAATCAACAGGGTCATCAACATCCAGGATTTCTTCATGTAAGGCAGTGTTATTTTAAGCAAGATTACGGTGAAAAGATCAATTAGGAAGTAACTTGATACTCCAAACAAAGCACCTTGTTTGAACAAAACACCCTAATTATGAAGCTTGTTGCAAACAAAAAAAACATAAAATTTTAGCAACGTTAAACGTTTAGGGGTACCCCCGGTAAAATAATTGGTTGCATATATGATGACAGGTGATAAGTAACCCCAAATAATTTAAATTTTACTTTGATATTGGCACTATTACGTATATCTTAATGCCCTATTGCCGCCTTCCGCACCCTACCAACCAGTCTGCACTATTAACCAATCAATATCCCTGTAATGCGATTCACAGAACTGATATCCCTGGATCAAAAGGTACGTAACGGAATCAATGGAGAGTACACTTTCCGCAAAATCTCGATTCCAGTACCGGGGGAAGATTTAACGCTCGGAGGCCTGCTTTGTACCCCCAGGGACCGTGGGGAATATTACTATGCTGTAGAGCATCCGAAAGAACGGATCCTGCTACATTTTACAGCAGGTCATATTCGGTCTGATCTTTCGACCCTTACAACGAACAAACGCCATGTATCTGTTCCATTTGTGATTGGAAGGGATGGTACCATTTACCAGTTGTTTTCTTCAAAATTTTTCTCAGGTAATATTGGAAAAGGAATAGGGAATATTGACACGGGTAATGCGCAGGATAAAGCGACAATTTCTATCGAGATTTCAAATTATGGTTACCTGGCCGAACGCGATGGCAACCTGGAAACATTCTATTCGAGGCTAACAGACGATTTCGGCGGAAAAGCCCCGGTTGATATATACTGCTCACTGTCAGAAAAGGAAGCTTACATCAAACAAGAAGCACCTTTCAGGGGCCAGACTTATTTTGCATCCTACACTGAGGCGCAATATAACAGCACCATCATATTACTTCGATACCTGACTGCGCAATATAAAATTCCAAGGCAGTTCTTGCCCGAACCGGAAAGATATACAGCATCGGAAAACGTACTTCTGTTCAAAGGGATTGTTTCACATGTGAATTACCGGGCTGGCGGTAAATGGGATATAGGCCCGGCCTTCGATTGGAAAAAGCTCATTGACGGTGTGCAGGCTGACAAGTACGTTTCTACGGCGAACGTATTCGAGCGTGCCGACTGGGAAGATTTTGGGGAAGAAGGTGAAGAAATTGGCTCGGAAGACGGTATGGAACAATACCTGCCAAAAGGTAAAGACCCTAAAACGCAAAATGAATCGTACGAGGAGGCCCCGGGGGTGAACATTTGAAATCACAGGCACTCAAAGCGGGGCGTTAATTTACGGGATAAAAGGAGGGAATGGTGAACCGCTGTAAACTGGCGCAAGTGTTCCAACGGGCTTTATTAATGCATGATCAAGTTAAAAGGTATGCCCGTTGGACGACTTGTGCCCGCCACTAAAGGCTTCCCAGTTATTAATTATGATAGAATAAAGATTGAAAATCAGTAAATACCCATCACATAATCGGTAGTCAATATTTTTCGATTGCCAAGAAATAAAATTCATATATGGAAGTTTTTATTGTTCGCCCATTTGGAAAAAGAAAAGTTTTGCAAAAAGACGCTGCGGGAAATTATACTACCAAAGAATTTGACTTCGACCTTGTCCAGGAAAAATTGATCATTCCGGCTTTGGAGCAGTCAGGCATTGAGGGTGGAACAACGGGTAAAATTTTTGAAGCGGGCAGTATACACGAGGATATGTTCTCGCTGCTCCTGGTGGCTAATATGGTGATTGCGGATATTACCATTCACAACGCAAATGTTTTCTATGAATTGGGCATCAGGCACGCGCTACGCGACAAGCGAACTGTTCTTATTAAATGCCCCGACTTTGACGAAACTCCCTTCGATATTCTGGGGTACAGGTACATACCCTATCAAAAAGACGACCCTTCCCTGGCTGTTGCAGAACTGGTAAAGGCAGTGAAAGAAACGATGGATGCTGATCGGAAAGACAGCCCTGTTTTCGATAAATTGGACAACCTGGCATCCCAGGACCCAGAAAGGTTCCTGGCCATACCGGAAGATTTCGATGCCGATCTGAGAATTACAACGGCCCAGGGCAATGCAGCAAAACTGGCCATGATGGCTACTGAAATTGCTGGTTTTCAGTGGCAGATACCGGGACTGCGGAAAATTGGAGAAGCACTTTATAAGCTTCGTTGCCTTGAACCGGCACGGATTGTATTTGAGCGGGTACTGAAATATAAAAAAGGCGATCAGCAATCCAATGACCGGCTGGCGACTATCTACCAGCGACTGGCTGAATCGGAAATTGCCGCCAATCTTCAGGAAGCCAAGGCTTCATTTGAAAGTTCGAATATGGCCATTGAAAACTTACTGGCTGGTAAGAATGAACTTACACCATGGAAGCGGGCAGAATATTATGCCCTGAAGGCGCGAAATGCAAAGGCCCTGTGGCTGGACGAATGGAAAAACTTACCGGAAGCTGAACGTTCTTCTGCTGCCATCGGTTCCAAATACCTCGCAGAGGCAATGGAATTGTATGAACAGGGGTTTCTGGAATGCCTGAATCACTTTTATTCGGGCATCAACACACTGGGGCTTCTGTTAACCACAATCACATTAGCCGACCAGTTCCCGGAAGTATGGGAATTACACTTCGATTCACAAGACCTGGCGTTGCAAAAGCTCAATGCGTTGAAAGAAAGATTTAAGGTCGTCCGGCTATCGGTTTTGCTTTCTATCGAAGCCGGGAAGAAAACAACCATCAAAGAATCTGAAGAATATGCCTGGCTAAGAATTACAGAAGCAGATTACATCTGCCTTACCGAAGCGAGGCCCCCGCGGGTTAAATTAAGTTACCAGAACGCACTAAGAGAGGCAAACAACCTCAATTTTGATGCGACTGTCCGCCAATTACTGATTTACCAGCAACTGGGCATTGTGAAAGAAAATATCAAAGCTGCTTTAGAGGCGTTGCCTGACGTATTACTGAGTGGAGGCAAAACAAAGCAACATACGCTTCTATTCACCGGGCATATGATTGATCAGCCAGGAAGGGCCGAACCACGCTTCCCGCCCGAAAAAGAACTGGCTGTCCGGAAAGCCATTAAAGAAATGGTGGCCCTGGAACAGGAAAAGGCCAGGGGCAGCCTAACGGGCCTGGCAGGTGGTGCCAGTGGCGGAGACATTCTCTTTCATGAAGTTTGTGAAGAACTAGGTATCAAATCACATCTATACCTCGCTCTACCTCGTGACCAGTTTGTGGCAGAGTCCGTTTCCTTTGCCGGTCCTAAATGGATAGAAAGATTTGACCGGCTGTTTCAAACATTGCCGTGGCAGATCTTGTCACAGACAAAAGACCTGCCGGGCTGGCTGAAGAAAAAGGAGAATTACTCTATATGGGAACGCAACAACCTATGGATGCTCAACCAGGCCTTAGACAATGGCGGTATCCATATGAGCATGATTGCTCTCTGGAACAAGAAAGGAGGCGACGGGCCGGGAGGAACAGAGCATATGGTAAAGGAAGCTTCAGAAAGAGGGGCCAGGACCTTGGAGATTGATATCAATGTTATTTAGCTGGCAGCTATTAGCGATCTGTTAATGCTACTAGGATTCTCCCCTGGTTACTTTTAACCACGGAGGCGGTTACAACAAAGAGTTTCACTGTATTCTTTTAGTGCCTTTTTGTCTTCGTGGTTCCTGATGCTGTATTAACCTTTAAATAAAACAAGGAGTGTAAAAGAATACTTAAACCCGAAATATGCCACACATTACATTTATTCATGGTATTGCAAATAAGCCAAAAGAAGATCAGTTGCTAAAACTCTGGAAGGAATCCCTACTGCAGGACTTTTTGGGAAATGGCGACGGCATAGACCTTGACAATTCAGGGGTAACCACGTCAATGATCTATTGGGCCGATTTGCTGTATGACAGTGCCCTGGAAGAAGGTGTTTTTGAAAGCGCAGAAGGCTTTGAAAACGGGGAAACCGTTGCTGTAAAAGACAATGCAGATCCTGATATGGCCTGGCGAGGCGAGTTAAAAGGCGATGAAAAAGAGACGGTGGATGCCCTGGCTGCCAAACTAAGTTTCGATGTTTTGGTCAATGACGACTTTCAACCACCCAATGCAGAGATAGCGAATACATTGGAGCGTATTCCGCTTCCATGGTTTGTGAAAAGGCGTATGATGAAATGGTTGCTGAGAGATGTGCATCATTACTTATTCAATTATGAATCTGCTCCCCGCCCGGGTGAGCGTTTTATGGTGCAGGAAGAGATCCGTCGAAGGGTTCTTGAGAAATTAAAAGCAGGAAGCGAATTACCCGGCCCTCATATCGTTATCAGCCACAGCATGGGTACGGTTATCAGCTATGATTGTTTGAAGCGTGTTCCTGAGTGCCCTTCCATTGATGGATTAATGACCATAGGCAGTCCGTTAGGACTGGATGAAATACAGGATAACTTCAGCCCGGAGTGGACAAGAGAAGATGGATTTCCGGGCAAGCTAAATGGTCAATGGATAAATGTTTATGATATGCTCGACCCTGTCACGGGCTTTGATAGTAACATATCGAATGATTACAAAAAAGGGGGCGCCGAAATAATTGAGGTGATCAACGAGCAAAACTGGGGTGCCTGGAGGCATAATATCACCAATTACCTAAGCGGACCTAAACTCCGGGTTGCCATTAATAAATTATTAAATCGTAATACCATTCTATGACACCGAATGATTTCAAGGACCAGCTTGAAAAAAAACTGGCAGCATTTGATAAGGAAGGTGTTGCAAAGCTATGTACTCAGCTCATTGTCTACCTGTACCAAACCGACCAGCCATTCGACAAGGCTGTTGCCGGAAAAATATTACAGCTGCTGCGTAATAAACGGATGTTTGGCTGGATGCAAAAAGTTTGCGACGCATTGATATTCACTAAGAGAGATTCATTAAAGATTAATCGACAGTACGCCCAGTCACTGATTGATTCAGGTATTTACAGTGCTGCGCTATCTGTACTTAATACTTTAAGTATTGATAGTAAGAATACAACGCCTCAAAGCACTGATGCCATCAAAGAAGGGATCGAAGCCAAGGGACTAATCGGCAGGCTTTACAAGCAGTTATATATAAACGCTGCTAAACTGGATTCCCATAACAGTCATTTTTTGATGCAGGCACTTAATTCTTATTACGAGGTATATAAATCGGGCAAGGAAGATTTTTTATGGCATGGGATAAATGCCGTAGCATTGTTGTATCGCGCCGAAAAAGATGGCATTCAGGTGCCAGGATTTCCGGATTACGGTGTGCTGGCAAAAGAGATCTTAACAGGTGTAGAAGAAAAAGAGAATGAAAAAAGAGCTGAAACACCTTATGACTATGCCATTGCAGCGGAAGCATGTATCGCCTTGAATCGCCCGAAGCAGGCAGCTAAGTGGACTGCTTATTATTCTTCAGACCAGGGCAGCGATGCTTTTGAATTAGCGGGTACCTTAAGGCAGTTTGAAGAAGTGTGGAATCTTGAGGCCGACTCGGAAAGCGGGAAGCTGGTATTGCCCATCCTTCGAACCGAATTATTGAAGCGTGAGGGAGGTCAGATAACAATAGACGCCTCCGAGATCCGTAATAACAGGGAGGAAGCAGTAGAGGAAAATAAAAGTTATGAAAAGAATTTTGGAAATAATGTATTCATAGACTTCAAATCTTACAAGAAAGGATACTCATGTTGTGAATCAGTAGCGAGGATTGGAAGGTTCACTCAAAAAGGAGATGGCACAGGCTTTCTGCTAATGGCTTCGGAATTTGATGAAAGATTACAAGATGAGTATGTGCTGGTTACGAATGCACATGTGGTTAGTGAAGACAGTGTTGTCAGGATGAACCTGGGTGCACTGCACCCGGACGAAGCAATTATCATATTTGAAGCGCTGGACAGGAACGAAGAGTTTAAAATAGGTTCGATATTATTTTATTCATCACCCATTGACCTGGATGTTACCGTCATTCGATTTGCCCCTGACGAACTGAAACGAGTAAAAAAGCTGGTAAAAAACGTTACACCATACAAGGTTTCTAAAGTTTTGCCCGTTACCAATGTCAACCCGCTTGCCAATCCGCGTTTGTATGTGATAGGCCATCCAAAAGGCGGGCCGCTGCAATTTAGCATGCAGGATAACCTGCTGCTTGATTACCAGGAACCACTTATCCATTATAGAACGCCAACAGAGGGGGGGAGCTCGGGCAGCCCTGTCTTCAACCAGCAGTGGGAGTTGATTGGGTTGCACCATGCGGGCAAAAAGGATATGAAAAAGCTAAACGGGAAGGAAGGCGTTTACGAAGCCAATGAAGGAATATGGATCCATTCTATTATTAATAAATTTAAGAAGTCGCTGCATTAGCATAAGGTTGGCAGTTGGTTCAGGTACTTGCCTGCAAAACACCCATCAAACCTTTTTCAACCCCAATGGTTAAGTACTGAAATCGATCGATTAAAAATTAACTAATGGAATCATTACAAGGAAGAACAGCATTAGTGACAGGAGCTGGAAAAGGAATAGGCCGTGCTGTTGCTGTTGCATTGGCAAATGAAGGCGTAAACCTGGCCCTGATGGCTCGTACTGAAAAAGACCTGCAAAGCCTGGAAGATGAATTAAAACAATCAGGTGTAAAAATCGCTATCGCCACAGCTGACGTCAGTGATATTCAATCAGTAAACGAGGCGGTGGAAAAAATTCTGTCAACACTGGGAAACATTGATATCTTGATCAACAATGCAGGAACCGCCACATTTGGCAAATTTCTGGAACTGGAGCCGGCGCAATGGGAAAAGCAGGTAAAAGTAAACTTGTTCGGGGTGTACTATGTAACCCGTGCTGTATTGCCACAAATGATTGAACGTAAGTCAGGAGACATCATCAATATATCTTCAACGGCAGGTTTAAAGGGAAGTGCGGTAACCAGCGCATATAGTGCCTCAAAGTTTGGGCTGATGGGTTTATCGGATTCATTGATGCAGGAAGTTCGTAAATTTAACATCAGGGTAAGCGCGCTGACTCCGAGCACTGTTGTAACGGATCTTGCCCGCAGCGGTAACCTTATCAATAATAACGAAGAAAAATTAATGCATCCGGAAGATTTTGCAGAACTAATAATCGCCCATTTAAAATTGAACCGGCGTGTTTTCGTAAAGGACTCATCTATCTGGTCAACAAACCCATGATCCGTTGAACGGATCGTTTTCCAGGATGTAACCGTGGTGCTCCTTGCCGCAGCGCTAAGTGCCAAACCGGTTTACACAAAATTTAAAATCAACTCATGAAAGTACTCATTGTTTTAACCTCGCACAGCGAGTTGGGTAACAGCGGACACCAGACAGGTTTCTGGATTGAAGAGTTTGCAGCCCCTTATTACACATTAAAAGACGCAGGTGCTGTCATCACCATTGCTTCGCCTTTAGGCGGCCAGCCTCCCATTGACCCTAAGAGTGCAGAACCGGCAAACCAGACTGACGACACCCGCCGTTTCGATCAAGATATCGAGCTGCAACTATTATTATCCAGGACGAAAAAACTTTCAGAAGTGTCGTCTCACGCTTTTGATGCTGTCTTTTATCCGGGCGGACATGGACCCTTATGGGATCTTACCGACGACGAACATTCGATACAGTTAATAAAAGACTTTTGGAGCAGCAGGAAACCTGTTGTTGCGGTTTGTCATGCGCCTGCTGTGTTGCTGAACGTGGATGATGAAAACGGAATGCCCATTGTAGAAGGCAGGAATATTACCGGCTTCGCCAACACCGAAGAAGAAGCAGTTCAGCTTACTGACGTTGTTCCGTTTTTGCTTGAAGACGAGTTGAAAAATAAAGGTGGTATTTACTCCAAAAAAGAAGACTGGGCTTCTTACGTAGTACAAGACGGAATGTTGATCACAGGCCAAAACCCGGCATCCTCGAAAGAAGCTGCGGAACAACTGCTTGGTCTACTAAATAAATAGCCACCGTAGAATTGTTTACAACGCCTAACGGTAATAACCCACTATTACACCCTTTTTTTTTATAGCTGCGGATATAGAAAAGGACCTGGTCCAGGTAAAAGCAGCGGCCAGTTAATTGTTGACCATGCTATGAATGCGCCGACCTGGTTGTTAACAGGATATCTAACATTCAAAGGAACCCCTCGTAAAGTGGGGTTTTTTTTTGATCTGGTATCGATTGGCATACCTCTGCAATAGCATGACTCAGTCTTCCACTATTTTAAACTTACCAGGATAAGTGCGGGTTTATCCGCAGCATGCCGGAATAGCGCAGAAGAGGCTTTGGCCAGTTCTGCACAGGTACGATAGCCTGTTTGAACTTCGATGACTCCAAAATAATTGCAAACGCCCGTTTTCGTTTCAACCAGGCTCTGGTCATCTACCATTAAGGGAAGCGTAAAAGTTTCTTCGGATGAGACCTTCGCTTTTTTTATCACTTTCTTGAGTTTATACCTAAATGCAGACGCGTCAGCCATCGGCTTTTCATTGATGATTTTTTCTACTGTGATGGTATAATTAAAGCCCCACTGGTAAGCAAAGCCGTCAATCTCATCATGGAAAAATTCCGTTTTCCCGTCATCCTTTTTAATCAAATAGCATAATTGTACACTTTCCCCTAAACAGGGAACTTTGTAATGAAAAATGGTAAGTGTCATATCAGTGTCTGGTTTGTTTGATGCCATCAGGCAACCTGCCAGTAAAACAGGTAAAAGAAAGGCATATTTGGTTATTGCTTTCATGATCTGTAATTTATGAAAAAAGGCACCCTGATTCAACAGGGCGCCCTTAATAGGTGATGTAATTTTATTTTCTTATGTACTGAAGCGATGCATCAGGACGTCCAACATAACAGGTTTTGTTAAAGCCATATTTGTTGATCATACTAATAGCCATTTCTCCTTCTGTTTTGTTCGGGAACATGAACATCCTTGATGTGCCACTTTTCATCACATACTGGCTTCCTTCGGCTGTAAGAGTTAGTGATGCAGGATTGAATCCAATGGCATCTTCACCTACCATGCCACCAAAAGGTGAGCTGTTGTTTTTCAACAGGTATTGGAAAGAGGGGTTAGGGCGGCCGACGAAACAACTCTTGTTAACACCGTAATACTTAATAATCTTGACAATCATGTCTGCTTCTGGTTTGTTGGGTGCAGAAAACATGGAATGGCTTCCGTCTACTACCAGCCAGATACTGCCCGATTGTTTAGCGATAACATTAGCAGGATTGAAAGTAATGCAATCTTCTTTACAAGGGCCAGGAGCATATAATGAATTGATGGCCTGGATGTCTTTGGCGCTTAGACCATTACGTTGACCTATAGTTGTTGTAGCTGTACCTGGTGGCATTTTTATGTCGATGGTATTACCGCCATTTTTAGAGAAAGCAGTTTTAGAATAATGCATAATAGAACCATAATCATAATTGCCGATATCTATACCATCTGAAATATGTTTATTGAAGTTGTGAGATTTTCCATCTTCGATATTGGCCCAGTTGATTGTAATATAATTATCCCTGTCTTCCCGGCTTTGTTCATGCCAAAGGCCGGAGGAATGAAGTATTTCGTGAGCAATACTACCACGTGAACAGCTTCCTATCGTGATGTCTTGCCTGCCTCCCTGCTTACCGACATAAGAAGCACAGCCACTTCCACTAACAAACTGGATGTAATTCGATTCATTGCTCCTTGGAACAAGACAGATATTGGTGGTAGAATTTACATGAGCTATTGCCCATTCTATATCGGTTTTTTTAGGGTGACCTGCGGAGATCACATAGGGTATAATGGAACTCGTCCAGCGGTAAGATGCACCGTCTATTGCAACTGCATTGTTGCCATCAAACTCCACAAGCGAACCAAGTATGA
This sequence comes from Chitinophagaceae bacterium, assembly GCA_037721715.1. Taxonomy (GTDB): domain Bacteria; phylum Bacteroidota; class Bacteroidia; order Chitinophagales; family Chitinophagaceae; genus JADCRZ01. The sequence goes on from JBBJOD010000026.1 coordinate 12,884, forward strand.
TATCCCCTTCCATGATAACAAGGTTGTCTTTGACTTCCGTATTTACTTTTTGAGATTTCGAACCCAAGGGAAGTGTAACAGTAAATTCACGATTGATGCCTTTTAATTCGGGTCTGTACAGTTCTTGCTCGGCAGGAAGATTATTGACGTGGGAAACTACATCCTGATGTGCTTTTTTACAGGCAGCAAACAGTAACAATGCTGCGAAAATAGTTGCAAGCGAAGCGTTAATTCTTTTCATTTTATTTAAGTTTTTAGGTGATGTTTATTTAGTCGTAAGATTTAGATCCATGGAACATAATTTTTAAAAACTTTTTTATTCGTAGGTCGGATTGTCTTCGGCGCGCTTATATTTTTCATGATGGTCTGTTTATGTGTAATTTCCAATAACAGGGATTAAATCAGTTTAATAGTTGATTTAATTCGGCATAAAATCACCTATACATTACAGTTAGCCAAATGGTAATCGGCCATCATAATTTTATATGTTAAGACAATGCAGTAAAAGAAACATGTGATACAGGTTAGGGATATTCTCTACATCAACTGTAAGGCTTTATTTAAACCTGGTGTAATGAGTTAATCATCAATTAGACAAAAAAAAGAGTGAGAAAGATAGAATAAAAGACACTTGTTTAATCGTTTAAACAAAATCACCTATATTTGTGTTTTGATTGAAGGGTGGTTCAATAAAGATTTTAACTATCGGTACAATTTTTCATATGGCAAGCAATCGTTAGCGCCCGCTGTTTCTACAGTGGGCTTTTTTTTACATCATATAATGGCCCGGGGTAGAAGAAATGAGGCCAGGATAGTCAGAAGTACTCCAGGTATAAGAAGTGAGTAAACAGATGCTTAAAGGATTGATATTATAAAGGAGTGCGAAGGGATGATTGACCTATTATTAAATCGGTATCCATATTTACCTGTGTGATTTCTCTGTTTTTGTCAAATACTTGAAGCAGTATGTTCGTAACAAGCTGACCCATTTCTTCAAGGGGTTGTTTAATGTGTGTAAGTGGCGCATAGAATAAACTTGACGCATCTGATTGATCAAAACTAACAATAGCCAGATCATCCGGTACTTTGATATGATGCTTGTTAATGTACTTCAATCCATGAGTGGAGAGTATATTAGAGCCAAATAATACCGCTTCTACCTTACCCGGAGATGATAACAGTTGATCGAAAGCCGTCTCTATCTCTTCCTGGTTATTGCCAATACCTACTTCTTTGATCCAATCCTCTTCAATGAGCAGGTTATGGTCTGATAATGCGCCAATGTATCCTTTTTTACGATCCAGCAAATTAACCAGGGTGCTTTTGTAGGTTACCATTCCAATTCGTTTGTTGCCATTATCGATTAGATGTTTAACGGCCATATAGGCAGCCCTATAATTGTTTATAGCTACATGGCTTACATTCATTCCGGGAAAGTACCGATCAATCAGTACAAAGGGAATTTCCATTCCCTGTAAATAATTGATCTGTTGCTCTGAATCTGCAGCAAACGCTATAATAAAGCCATCAACCTGCCGATCTAACAATACATTAATCAACTTGAACGACCTTTCAGCATTTTCATCTGAACTGCCAAAAATTACCGTGTAATCAGATTTAGCTGCTTCATCTTCAATAATACGGGCCAGGCTTGATGAGAAGGGATTAGATATGTCAGACACAATTAAACCGATCGTATATGTTTTATTTGTTTTAAGACTTTTGGCTATCTGGTTAGTAGAATAGTTCAGCTCCTTTGCAGTATCCCGTATTTTTTGAGCTACGATCTTGCTGATTCGGCCCTCTTTCTGATTATTAAGTACATAAGACACCAGGGCAGTTGACACTCCTACTTTTTTAGCAATGTCTTTTAAGGAAATTTTTTTTCTCATGAATTTCAGGCAGATCCTGGGATCTTGACTAAGAGTACTATAAATTTTCCAGACAACGTCAGAAATTTATGCGCCTCGACAGTTGCAATGTTAAATTACCACGATAACTACTTTTCAATGGCTCGTTGTTTAATCGTTTAAACAAAAGTAAGTAAATTTGTACCTGATAAACAAATATATAGGCGGTGTATCATATAGGGGACTATATTGATCGCAACAATACACAATTATGAAAATAGCTGAAAATTTTAATAAAAAACGAATTGCCGTTGTGGCACATGACCACAATCGAATAGAACTGATCGATTGGGCGTATGGCAATAAACAGGTCCTGATACATCACGAGGTAATAGCATCGGAAACAATAGGAAGTCTGCTGGAAGGTGTACTCAACATACCAGTAAGTAAATTATTGGTTGCCCGTTTAAGAAGCCATCAGCAACTAACCACCATGCTAACAGAAGCAAGGTTAGACATTATCGTTTTTCTTTCCAACCCGTTAGAACCGGGGGTATTTGCAAATGATGATAAAGCGTTGCTAGACCTGGCACTTGCCAGTAAAATAATCATCGCAGTCAATCGTCCGACAGCTGATTTTATATTGGGTTCTCTGTTAATAGAAAAGACAGAATTAGACCTGGTACCAGCACGTTAAAAAATGGGTACCCCTCTCTTCATCTTTATCAGATGGCTTTTAGAGATACGATAATTTATTTTTATGAATGTTGCATTTCCTGTAAACACGAGGATCTACCGGATAGCAGTAAGTGTTTTTTTCTTCATTGCCGGCTTTACCTTCTCTACCTGGGCCAGCCGTATACCTGATATAAAAGACAAATTGCATTTAAGCGAAGCAGGGCTGGGTACTGTTTTGTTTGCATTGCCTGTTGGCCAGATAATCAGCCTTCCTTTATCAGGTTGGCTTACAGCACGATTTGGTAGTAGGAAGATTATGATTGCTGCCGCCCTTTTGTATCCGCTGACTTTATTAACACTGGCTATTGCGGGCTCTATCTGGCAACTTGCATTTAGCTTGTTCCTTTTTGGACTCTGGGCCAATTTAATCAATATTGCTATGAACACACAGGCTGTGGAAGTAGAGACCCTGTATGGTCGCTCTATCATGGCATCCTTTCATGGACTTTGGAGCCTCGCTGGTTTTAGTGGAGCCGCCATTGGAAGTTTCTTTGTGTCGTCCGGACTATCTCCCCTGGTGCATTTCAGTATTATTTGCGTGGTAACCTCGATGCTTGTTTTGTTTTTCTTTAATAATACTTTACCCAGCGAGTCCAATAACAAAAGTTCCGGGCCATTATTTGTTAAACCAGATCCACGAATACTCACATTGGGTTTGATCGCTTTTTGTTGCATGTTGTGCGAAGGTGCCATGGCTGACTGGAGCGGCGTATACTTTCAAAAAATAGTAAAAACTCCTGCTGCTATTACTACACTTGGTTATGTGGCTTTTATGGCTACCATGGCCACGGGGAGATTTCTAGGCGATTGGCTGATTACTAAATTTGGTGTTAAACCGATGTTGCAGTTAAGCGGCATCCTGATTGCCAGCGGACTTCTCGTGGTCGTTTTGTTTCCATTCCTCATCGCAGCAACCATTGGTTTCTTAATGGTTGGCTTCGGTGTTTCCTGCGTGGTACCAATGGTTTACGGCCTTGCCGGAAAATCTACCACCATGTCTCCGGGAATGGCATTGACCGCAGTTTCCACCATTAGTTTTCTTGGCTTTCTGATTGGTCCACCGCTTATAGGCCTTATTGCCCAGGCATCTAACCTGCGATGGTCTTTCGCTGTAATAGCTTTGCTAGGATTAGGTACAACTTTGTTAGCCGGTAAGATAAAGGAAGAGAAATAATTATTTTTGGTGATGTGGGGCACAAACGGGCTAAATTATTATATCCCGGTTGCATAGGAGCCGCGTTATTCTGAACTAATTAATCTACTAATCAGTTACGGGTCGCCAGGATTGAAGAACTATGAGCCTATTAAATTTGCTAAATTTGCTAACAGGTTTACACATCATCCTGTTATGTTACGTGTCGTGTTTATTTTAATGCTGCAGTGTTCGATACTTGTTAACCTGTGTGCACAGAATGTTGATACTGTCATCAATACAGGAACATATAAATCTTATTTTTCGTTTGGTATAAAAGCTCCGCTGTATGTCACCTATACATTATTCAGGGGCGGAGGGTCCTGCAACCGGAAAAAGCAAGGCTTTTACTTTAAGCAGGACGCGATTAAAACAACCAGTAAATCACAGGATTATACTAATTCAACTTACCAAAAGGGTCATCTTGCCAATGCCGAAGATTTTGCCTTTGACTGCCTGAAAGCTGAAATTACTTTTCGGTTTTACAATTGTTTTCCTCAAACAGCAAGGCTTAACAATGGCACCTGGAAATACTGGGAGAACCAGATCAGGAAAGAATCGCAGAAACGAAAACTCTTCATCATCGCCGGTGGCATATATAGCAAGAGCTTTATTGGTTTAAAAGTGGGCGTTCCGGATTACTGCTATAAAATTGTTCTTGAGTCCGCAACAAAAAAGATACTATACTGCCTGATATTTAAAAATGATAACAGCAACAAGTATACAATGATCACACTCAAAGATCTAAAAGCAAGACTCAAATACCCACTCATACCCTGATAACAGCGCAGCGTGTTATCATCTCTTCGGGCCAAATATGCAGTTAGCGAAACTTAATCACCGATTCCTTGTCTCACTGGTATACTCCAAATTAATTAAGCTTAACTGTTGTAGCTTATAAAGCAGTTAATTACATTTATAACCTTATTGCCAACATTTACAGGTTTGTTTAACTGCTTTCGATAACTTACCATAGACTGGAAATATTTATTTAATTATTTTGAACGTTTCATGGATGTTTATACGTTTATTTTTTTTAATCTTCATGCCCCTCTAATTACAACCTGATACTGATTGTATGCGATACCTACTCG
>JBBJOD010000408.1:0-5003 GCA_037721715.1 Chitinophagaceae bacterium
GGATTTGGAAAGAATTTATTAATTTATTCCGGACAACCAAATATTTTTTTATCAGATTCAGCTGCAGTTTATTGTTGTGACGTTTGACCGGAAATAGGTATCAGCCTCGCTGACAGATCCGGATCAGCCATATCCTTATCAAAAGGAAACATTGGCCGATTGATTCGTTTATAAGGCAGCTGCTCAATGGCCTGGTCAACCCCACCCGGTGTCAGTGCCATGATCCAGTCTGCCCGCATCGCGTACAATTCAGGCTGGAGGTACCCGATTTTCACCACCACAATGGAGGTTTTCCGGGGTGCAAGTCCCAGTCGCGTAAAATCAATTTCATTGTGATAAGGTTTTCTTTTCTGAGTTACAATAATGTAAAGGCTGCCGGTTTTAATGACAACTTCTACCTCCGCATCCTTGTCGCCTTTCACAATGGCGTGAACAGTGCCCTTGTTATGCGCCGGCGGAGAGAACCTGGCATCCACTTTTGCCCCGGCGTAACCAGCTACCTGCCCACCAACTCCGGCTGTGATTGCCTGTGCTACCAGTTCGGGGCCGGGGATGGATGCATAAATCAGGGAAGGGCCAGTTGGTGATCTGAACCTGGGATCGTTCAGCAATTGATTCAGTGTCCAGGTAACATCACCTGCACCACCGGCTGTTGGGTTGTCACCCATATCGCTTATAAAAAATGGATGTTTTGAACTTTTCAACGCACTGTCGAGGGTTTCTTTCCAAGGTAAAGTAGGTGCAACAAAACCAAACTCCTTGCGCGCATCCCAAAACCGTTTTGCCAACTGTTCAGCCGTGTTAGTCACCACGGTTTTTTCGTCACCCGTAACCATTACGACGGCATGATTGCGCGGTTCATCTGCCCAGGCATAACCGATCCAGATTGCAGCATCGGTAACGCCTGCTTGTTTGGAAGCGGGACTGACGGCTGCATAAACAGATTTACCAGGTTCGATGCGGGTACTGGTTTTTTCACCAGGCAACAATACCGGGATAGGAATCCAGGCTTTGTATGCAGGTTTACCCTTCCCGGTTTCAATGCGTTGGAGCAGGTTTTCCACCGCACGCCGTTTTGTTTCCATGGCATCTTCGTGCGGTGCCATACGGTAGCAGGTTATCAAATCAGTATTTGCGGCAAGTGCTGGTGAAACATTGCCATGCAGATCCATCGAGGTTGAAATGATGGTGTTATAGCCCGTAACTTCCCGGATTTTTTTCAGTAGATCACCCTCCGGATCATCCAGCCCCACTACACTCATGGCACCATGGATATCAAAATACAGCCCATCATAGGGACCATTCTTATTCAAAGAGTCAAGCAATCTTTTGGTCAACGACTCATAAGCTTCACGGGTTACCGCACCGCCAGGGAGCGACTTACCGACAAGTGCAGGTATCCATTCCGCGCGCATCCGCAGAGAAGAATCGGCAGCCATAAACCGGTAGTTGCTGAAAATATCCTGGCCGTATTTTGCATGGAAGGCCGCCTCTTCGGTTAATGCCGGAGAAAACGTACTCGATTCGATTCCCAGGCCGGCAATCGCGATTCGTGGCAATCGTTTCAACTGCGGCTGGCAGGCGATGAGAAAGGTTGAAAACAACCAGGCTAAAAACAAACACATGATACTAATGGAGATTTTATTCACTTATAAAATTTCAGTTAAGGTAGCGTTCCTAAAACATTGATGCAAATGACTGGCTGCTCTGGCGGTATTCAGGATACTTGGTCATAGGAGCGGCAAGATGATCATCAATCCAGTGATCCTTGCCCTGGTCATGATAACGGATCCACCTCCGTGAACAGTAAAAGCGTGCAACTGCCTTATTGTGTCATCATAATAATTCAACTATTTGTTTGACTCGTTTTGTTTTCGACCTGCTTATTGATACCCTGCAGTTTGATGCCAAGTATCAGTAAGGCGCTTAGCAATGCGCTTGCTGCCAGCATATAAAGCCCGGCGCTCTTTGAGGCGAAAGTTTCTTCCATCCAAGTTTTAACATTTGGTGCGGCAAATCCTCCTAACGCGCCAATTGAATTGATAAGCGCTATGCCACCTGCTGCTGCAACACCTCCCAGGTAATTAGTAGGGAAGGTCCAAAAAAGGGGCTGTGGTGCAATAATTCCGGCAGTCGTAAAACACAATGCTATAAACGCAACTACAAGATGGTCGGTAAATGCGAATACGGCAATGCCGGCTGCAGCAATTACCAAAGTTACTGCTGCGGTAATGCGTTTTCCACCCAGTCGGTAAGAAAGACGAGGAATCCAATAGGCGGCAACAAGGGCGCAAACCCAGGGAATTGCAGTAAGTAATCCAACACCTAATCCCACTTTTTTTCCCGATAAATTAGCCACCTGGGAGGGAAGATAATATACTACGCCGTAAAAGCTTGTCTGTATTAAAAAATAAATCAGGCAGAAGTATAAAACCGCAGGATCAGCAAGACACTTTAAAATACCTTTTGGTCCGTGTTCAAATTTTAGCGAGTTTTCCGAATCTATTTCATCCTGAAGAATTTTTTTTTCGTGCGGATTAAGCCATGCCGCGTTGGAGGGTTTATTATCGAGATACCAGAACGCCCATATTCCCGTTATGGTTGCCAATAACCCCTCTACCAAAAACATCCATTGCCATCCCTTCAATCCTGCAAAGCCATCGAGGTCAAGCAATAGTCCTGATAAAGGTCCTCCGAGAATGAAAGCAAGCGGGGCTCCGAAATAAAAAAGTCCGATTGCCCGGCCGCGAACGTGTGAAGGAAACCAATAAGTCAGGTACAAAATAACACCGGGGAAAAATCCGGCTTCAGCAACCCCAAGCAGGAAGCGCAGCAGGTAAAACATCGTTTCGGTCTTCGCAAACATCATTGCTGATGAAACAATTCCCCATGTCACCATAATACGGCACATCCATCCGCGGGCGCCTACCCTGTGCATGATCAGATTCGATGGAATTTCGAACAATGAATAGCCAAGAAAAAATATTCCTGCGCCGAAAGCGAACATTGCATTTGAAAAGCCTGTATCTACCTGGAATGCCTGCTTGGCAAAACCCAGGTTAGCCCTGTCCAGAAAGGAAAGGACATACATCAATAGTAAAAATGGAATTAACCTTTTAGTGACTTTGGCAATAATCGTATTCATTAAGCCATTATTCTGCATATGATATTTTTAATAAACTGCCCGACCACCAGAGATATCGAAAATAGCCCCTGAAGTAAATGACCAATCCTCTGAAGCCAGCCAGGAAACCAGCAGTGCTGCTTCGTCCACTTTGAGGAAACGGTTCATGGAAATTTTGGGCTCCGCCTTCTGTAATTGAGCGTTATCTATATCCCAGAATATAACAATGGCTCCAGAAATCATCATACGTTCAGCTATCGCATTTTTATACCGCGAGCTCCACCGGTAATAACTGCTACGCGGACGTGCAAGTCAATTTTATTCGTTAATCTTGATTTGATGTTAACCTTTACATTTAATTAAATGTAATTACAGAGTTTTCAAATTAGGAACCTGGATACCTGACTATTGTAAAAGTGTCTCTTTACCGACCATTCAACAAATTTATTTTTTTAATGTAATCGTTATAGTTCAAACACATTGTCAATAAACCCTAATCATCCACGTAATAAAGTCCTCATCCTAATCTTCAAACTTTTTACATACCTCATATAGCGCAGTCTCATCACCCACATTGCCTGGAAAAACCACGTAAATGATTCCCGGGAACTTACTTTTTGCATCCATCTTCCACACAGGTACACCAGGTATAACGGGACCAAGGATTAATGCTTTTTCTGCCGAGAGCCCTTTTGTAGCAAGGTCACTGGAGGTTATTCCTCCCTTAGCTACTATAAATTTCGGTCGAACGCTAAGTCCTTTCATAATGCTGACAAGAAAATCGGACACAGAAGCATTGATCTTTAAACTGCTTTCCGAATCATTGCCAACTTGAAGCATCCGACTGGTATGGATTACCACATTACGTCCGGCAGCAATCCACTGATCTGTTTGTTGAATGATGTTCTCCGCCTGTGACGATACTTCTTCTGACTGAAGGATTTCATCAACTTTAACCTCAATTGATTTGTAATCTCCATTTGCCAGGAGCCAGGAAAGTTGACTGGTAGTTTTAGGAACATGAGATCCAACAAAAATGAGGAATCCATTGGAGGAAATCAAATCCTCCTTTTTTGGGCTGAAAATCTTGCCGGATTCTATTCCTGCGCGGATAGGAATAATTGTAGCTGAGGTTCGATACAAAAATTTTTTTCCTGCATTTTCAGCCAGCATCAGGCCCATTGCAATTACTTCCAGGTCTATGTAACCGGCGGCATTCATAATACATATTGTCCGATCATTACAAGCTTTTAATTTTTCACTAACAAGCTGCGGTCCTCCCAAACGAATGTCTTCGATCGATATAGTATTCACTTCGGATGCCCTGACCCGGCCTTTGGTTTTCTCTTCTACCCAATTCTTAAGATTAGCATGTAAGAATCCAAAAACCACATCTTTGGCAAAAGGCGTCTCTGAAACAGGCACCAGTTCATGCTTCTCTACAATATAATGAACATCATCAATTGTGTATCTCCCTCCCTCAATAAAAGCCGGTATTAAAACAATTACGGCCTCTTTCATATCGAGCGCCCTGGCAATAGCATCTACTTCCGCCGGGAAATGTCCTCTTAATGTAGAATCGCTCCTGCTAATAATTATCATTTCTCTACCGCTTTTTTTACCCGCCTCTTTTAGATTTTTGCTAATTTCCAATAAAAGCTGCACAGCCTCGTGTTCGGGCAGGCTTCTTGAATTGGTAAGAATAAATAAAACAGACGGTTTTTTTCTCAGTTCTTCTGTTATAAGCGCCACGCGCCAGGACGTAAGAACCGTTACATCATGACAAGTTTGAGTTCCGGTAGGATCATCATCGAACACCACAATAGTTTTTTCGCTTTTAAGAAATTGCTTACGAAGGGAAGACATCTTCAGCTCCTGG
>JBBJOD010000409.1:0-5002 GCA_037721715.1 Chitinophagaceae bacterium
CATTACGCCATACTCAGCCCTGCGACCAACGCACACAATGAAGGGTGAGCATGTTGTTGCTACTCATGCACGTAACGGAATGGGCGGGCTGATCATTGGTATTCAGGTACAGCCCGCCAAAAACGGATTTCGCCAAAAAAATAAGATAAGCATTCCTAAAAGGGCTTTGACACTCATTGCAAAAGAACAGGTCATTGGTTCTGATACAAGCAGGGTAAAAGCATTTGCACTGTACCAGATGGACAAAAATACTTCAAAACAGGCAATTGTTCCCGGTCCCTTAATTTTGCTTACCCGCAATGAACCTGTGTCTGTAAACATAGTGAACAAATTAAAAGACCCAACGTCCGTACATTGGCACGGATTGGAAATTGAAAGTTATTTTGACGGTGTTGCTGGCTGGGGTAACAAAGGGGCTGAACTGGCGCCCCTGGTAATGCCAGGTGATTCCTTTACGGTTTATATCACGCCACCCCGTGCCGGCACATTTATCTATCACACTCACATGCACGATATGCAATTACTGGCAGGTCTGTACGGACCTCTTATTGTATTGAAACAGGGTGAAACTTATGATCCGGAAAAAGAGAAAATCTTACTTATTAGCCAGGGAGGACCTGATTACGAGCACAGGAAAGATCTTTTAAACGGAACGGATAAGCCTGATACCCTGTATTTGAAAGCAGAAAAAGAATACCGGTTCCGGTTGATTAATATAAAGCTAGTGGGCGATATGAGGGTTTCCCTACTACAAAATGCAAAGTTGGTTAACTGGAAGATGATAGCAAAAGACGGTGCCGACATACCTTGGCAACAAGTAGTGATGAAACCGGCTGCACAGGACATTAACATCGGGGAAACAATGGATTTTAGCTTTCAGCCTACGAAGCAAGGCCATTTTAACATTGAAGTAAGAAATATCGGCAACTCCAAAATAATAAAAATGCCGGTTTATGTACGGTAATAACAGCAGGTCGTTGAGTGAATTTCTGCTCCCGCCCAGCTTGATATGTTTTTGACTGACGTTTGGATAGCCTGTTTTATTATTTAAGAAATGAGTAATTAATACATGAGTTTAGATGGTATTCCACAATAATTAAACGTATTGCATATTGATTGCAGAATAGTTGCACAATTTGAAGCACATGATTGCTGGGGGTGATTTAAACAAAGAAAATCCTGCCATCATGTTGCGCCTATTTTCGTAACTTCTTAATGCTGTTTATTGATTGTTGAAAAAGATCCTTAGCTGTTTCGGGATCAATTCCAATTTTCTTCGCCATTGCATTTATATCTGGATTTTTTCCTGCATTTATAGCGGCCATTGCAAGCGACAGGAACTCGTTGAGCTTTGCCATCATTGCCTCATTTTCAGGTGACGGATTGGTTGCAAACAACCGGCTGTATGGATTAATCTTCGGGTCCTTTCTCAGCAATTGTTTTATGACAGTTAACATCGGCAGGTGCAAACGAATATCGGGATCAACGGGCAACTTAATTTTATGCGTATGTAGCTTTTTTGCCATCTCCAAATAACCCCGGTCTGTTAGGGCAGACAAAAGCATGATTTCGCGCCCTTCGTCATAATAAGCCGCTGAAAAATGCGGAGGTTCACTCCAGATCTTGTCACTTAATCTATAAACTCCTTCCGCATACTCAACTTTGAATGTTTTCCTCAATGTTTGCATGTCAAAAGCTGCGGCATGAATTTCACTAACCACATGCAATATTTCGAACCCGCCATTTTGAACAAGTGGATATACAGATCCGGTCATTAGCATCATATAAGGGACGGGATTGTTCTCCAGATCTTTCATCAAATCGGCTGCTGACTCTATCGAACCATTCAATTCACTTGCGTAAAAGAAAATATCATCACCGCCGAAACTCTGAAAACCAGTTACAGGGCCATAGGTTTGCCAGCAGTCTCCATTGAATCCAATAAGATTGAACCAACTTAATACCGGGCGCTCCAGTAAAATCTGGCTTACAGAAGTGGAATACAAAAGATAAGTCTCCCTGGTAAAAATATCTTGCATTACATAAAAATCTCTAGCCGGGTTAGCTTTGATTTCACTGAAACTAAATCGCCAGGGATGCACAGCCATTAGCCTAAGGTAATTTTGCTGTTCACTATCAAGATCTCTAATCGCCGCATGATTCAGGTACCTGGTTATTAACCCCTGCTCTTTAAAAATTTTATGCCCGATGTATTGTGCTGTGATCAGTCCGGTCCAACTGGAAGGCATTTCTCTCTCCGCATGCGTAAAACGGGAAATTTTTGCTTCAAATTCCTGATCCAGCTTATCACGTTTCGCGGCATAGTGTAATATAAACTCATCTATTACGGCTGTCGAAATTTTACTTCCCTTGTTGCACATTTCCTTGAGCTGATTATAATCTGGCATGTTAAACGCTTTTTATTAATTCGGGTGAAATTAAAAATTAATCCTAAGCTGCTGACAGGTTTAATCATATAATCACAGCTACTACCATCGTTAGTGTTGGCAGCCTGAGTGATGTTTTACCCTTGCTTAGGAACTTAAAAGTCTCCAAACAGATTCAGGACGCAAAAAGCTTTTTTCTTTATCTTCAACGGGACTTGAAAAGTTCCTGAATGGATATCTTTTCTATACTGTAAAAGTCATTTTTCCGTTCGTCGCAATCTATAGCCTTTTCATCTCATTTACATAACCGGCTGATTCAAAATAATGTAGGTTTGTGTGGTAGACTTTACATGGAATCGCATTAAAATTATGAAGCATACAATTTATTATTCAAACTCTCTATAATGAAAAGATCGTAAAACCGATTGGCCTGTGTATCATGGCTATTAGGGGTTTTGTCAGCGATTTCCTGATCCAGGCGGACGAATGTTCGCTGAGTTTTAAAGGTCCTGGTTAGAGTGCTGATGCCTTTATAAGCTGTAAAGATGGAAAATTTCAGCTGACAGAGCTTCGGCTAGGTTTGATTGCCGTGCTTAATGACCTTCATAAAGGTCGCGACAGCGGAAAAGACTGGAGCTGGCTGATTGATGTCTCGTCCGGGTTATTAACGCTTGTTTCGTTAAGCGGCCTGGTGATGTAGTTTTTTTTGAGGAAAAAAGGTTAAATGGATTATTGCTGGTTCTGATAGGCGGAGCAATTTGCTGCCTGATCTTTTTGATTTGGGTGCCTTAGCTATGGCAGCGAGCCGGCAGTGCCGCTACCGGCAGCGACTTATGAAACCCGATGGGTTCCCGTCCGGTCCGCTGATTCGATATCAAAATCATTCACAAGCCTGTAAAATGTAGCTTTTACGGGCTTTTTTGTTTTATACCTTCTCCAAAGAACACCAAAATACTAAAATTTAAAGGGGAAGAAATTAAAGGAAACTTATAGTAAAGCCTTCACCGGCTATCCCATTACCTTCAGAAAGGGAACCATCTTAGACGACTAAGTGACGGACATTATTAATCAACAAGTCCTGCCGGCTAATCGCAACCTCAAGCTATCTATTTAGAAGCCGATTCAAATCATCAATCCATTTACGCATTACAGGTTAGGGTTAAGGATAAAGCGCTGTATTTACTTTTACTATCCGGCAGAAATAAGCCATGCTAAAGGCTTCATAGATAACTGAAAAATGAACCCTCAGATCGCCGAAAGTAATTAATGCCTTGTAACCTCATCCTATCCAGGTTAGTGCGCACAAAAATATTTAATGGTTTCATACATACTTCTTAGTCGGTTATTACTATATTTAAGTAGCACAAAGCTGCGATAAATTTAACAACTAAATACACCTTACTCCACCAGCAATCTCTTACTTCAATTATTTCTTTAAAAAAACACCATGGCAAAAGACAGTTTTTCCCGCCGTAATTTTCTTGCTACCCTTGCTACCACAGGAGCGGTGGCCACTACTCAACTTAGCCCGCTCGCCGGATTAGCCAGTCCTCCGGAGGTTTTCAGCAATCCTGAGTTCAAACCCAGGGTTCTCGATGAGCCGATCAGGATCACGTGCACAATGGATATATCCCAGGCGGAAGCAGAACAAATAAAGGCGGCGGGCAGAAATGTAGAACTGCTTATGGCTACCAATTTAAAAGAGCCGAAACAAATAGCAGAAGCGGAGGTTATCCTTGGCTCGTTGGATGGTCCTATGATTCTCCAGGCTAAAAAATTGAAGTGGATGCAGGTTTTCGGCGCAGGCGTTGAGAACATGTCAAAGGAGCTTATTGCCCATCCTTGCCTTCTAACGAATATGCAACGAGTCTTCGCGCCTGTGATCGCCGAAAGTGCCATTGGGCTGTTACTAAGTCTCACACGCGGGTTAACCCAGGTATCAATTCCCGCCTTCAGGGAACGCAAGTGGACTCAGACGCCTGATAATTTAATCCTGGATGACTTATATGGTAAAACCATCGGCATCGTAGGTATGGGAGGCATTGGTTCAGAGACGGCCCGTCGCCTCCATTACGGATTTCAGATGCGCGTGCTGAGCACCGACGCCAAGCCCTTACCCAAACCTGAGTTCGTGGCTGAGTTACACGATCCTACCTGGCTGATGGAAATGGTGCCGCAGGTAGACGTATTAATGAGCGCAGCCCCGCTGACAAAAGAAACCCGGGGTATGTTTAATGATCAGGTTTTCCGAAAAATGAAGCCCGGTGCTTACTTCATTAACGTCTCTCGCGGAGGCCTTGTTGATTATGACGCTTTGGTCAGGGCTCTCAAAGAAAAGCGGATCAAAGGAGCAGGACTGGACGTAACTACCCCTGAACCTTTGCCCTCAGATCACCCCCTTTGGACCTGTCCCAACCTAACTATAACTCCGCATAACTCCGGACAAGCTCCTATCAGGCAGGTGAGGCTCATGGCGCTTATCTCAGAGAACGTGCGCAGGTACAGCCACGGATTACCTCTGACGAACGTGGTGGACAAAGTGAAAGGATATTGAGGTGCACTTTCCTAAGGACTGTGTTCTTATTTCAAATTTGAAACATGAACATTTCGTTGAA
>JBBJOD010000027.1:0-17742 GCA_037721715.1 Chitinophagaceae bacterium
GATATAGCCGGCATGCTGGCAAAGACTCCACCTGCACAGCAAATCCATTATGTTACCGCCTTAAGTGTTGCAAAGAACGGATGGACAAAGGCAAGCCGTGAAAAATATTTCAAATGGTTTACCACTGCATTTGGTTACAAAGGTGGTAACAGTTATGTAGGATTTATTGACAGGGCACGAAAGATGGCGCTAAAAAATGTTCCGCAGGAAGAATTGGCCTATTTTGATAAACTGTCGGGCAACGCCTTGCTGGATGTAAGCAATCAAAATAAATTAGCCTCCAATGTTGTTCGCCCTAAAGGACCTGGCCGCAACTGGAGTGTTGATTCCGCTCTTGCCGTTATCCAGTCTGACCCTGGTGGCAGGAATTTCGAACAGGGCAAAGCTATGTTCGCTGCTACTCTCTGCAGCACCTGCCATCGTCTTGGCGGTGAAGGTGGTGAAATAGGGCCCGACCTAACCCAATTGGGTACCCGGTTCTCTGCGAAAGATATCCTTGTGTCTATCATAGAACCAAATAAAGAAATCTCAGACCAGTTTGCCGCCACCTATTTTTACATGAAAGATGGCAGCTCAGTGGTAGGCAGGGTCAAGAACCAGGACAATACAAAGTATTTTGTGAGCCAGAACCCGTTCGCTCCGCAACAGATAAGGGAGATACCTAAAAAAGATGTTGCAAGGGCTAGCATTTCAGATGCGCCTTCTATTATGTTTCCCCGCCTGATTAACAGTTTAAACCAGGACGAACTGAGAAACCTGATGGCTTATCTTGTTTCCGGAGGTAATCAAAATCACGAAGTATTTAAAAAAGTGGCAAGTTCAAAACCATAATAGATATGGAAGGCATCCAATGGCTGCATGGTAATGTTCTTGCCTGAACCATTGGATGCCTTTTTACACCATGCCACGGATACATATTTTAAGTACAGGGCACTTATGGCCCCAAGTGCAATCCGCGGTTGCAAAAAAATGCTCAATGTGCTGGCCGACAACGAGTGATACATATATGGTTCACCATAACCTAAGAAAATAAATACGAACTTGCCATGCAAATATCTGAGAAAACAAGCCTGGTGGAAAAGGCTTTGGAACAAGGAAAAGGAATAGTAAGGCTTGCGCCTACCTGGGTACCCAGGTCGTTTTGCGTACCTGGCAGAAGAATCAAACTGCATCCGGATGATTACTACGTATTGGGAGGTCAACGGGGTGGGATAGACGAACGTTGGTTTTCTTCCACTACACCGGCAAAAAATGGTCCGCTGACCGGCGAGAACGAAGGCTTGAGCCCGATTGTTTTCAAAGACGGAAATAAAGAAATCCAGGTTTTACTGAAAGATGCGGTGGATGAGTTGAAAGGTGCGCTTATAGGAGACAGGTTGTGGAACGAGTATGCAAGCTGGCCAATGTATTCGAAGTTTTTCGACAACATGGGCCCACTTCCTCACCATGTACATCATAATGATGAGAAGGCTAAACTGGTAGGTCAGCTGGGCAAGCCCGAAGCCTATTATTTTCCGCCGCAGGTAAACAACCATGGCGGCGATTTTCCCTATACCTTTTTCGGCATCTCGCCTGGCACCACCCGGGACCAGATCAGGGAATGCCTCGTTAACTTTACCAAAGGTGATAACAAAATAACCAATTTTTCACAGGCAGCACGGCTGCAACCGGGCACAGGCTGGGATGTGCCGCCCGGGTTGCTACACGCACCGGGAAGCATGTGTACCTACGAGCCTCAGAAAGCTTCTGATGTATTTGCTATGTACCAGTCACTGGTAAACGAAGCCATCATTCCGGAGGAATTGTTATGGAACGGCACACCAAAAGAAAGCATTGGCGATTTCGAACAATTGCTTGATGTAATAGACTGGGACCTGAACCTTGATCCACATCTACAACAAAACCGTTTTATGGCTCCAAAGCTGGTAAGGTCACCCGATGAGATGAGGGGATATATTGAGAAATGGGTTTGTTACAAATCGGAAGCTTTCAGTGCGAAAGAACTAACCGTTTTCCCCGGCGAAACGGTTACAATAAAAGACAACGCGGCTTATGGATTAATTATGATGCAGGGTCATGGTAAAATGGGGGTTTGGGATATTGAAACGCCTGCACTGATTCGCTATGGGCAACTGACCAACGACGAATTTTTCGTTAGCGAAACGGCTGCGCGTGATGGCGTTCAGATCACTAATTCATCCACTGCTGATCCGATCGTTATGCTGAAGCATTACGGCCCCGGTAACCCCGACCTGGATATGGACAGCCTGGATCGTTGATTGATATTAAATCTTCATTCGTTTGCATTTATAATTTCAACTCATTGACTGTATGAATCAAAACAATTTTCCAAAGCTGCATAATTCAACCTGGCCAGGTTTGGTCGGAAAAGGCTCCGAATCAGACCCGGTGATACCATTTGATACCATGTTGGCCATGACGGCAAATGCCGAGGTAAACGGAGTCAAATTTGATGGGATAGATATCTTTTTATCATTGCCGCATTTTGATATTGAAAGCTCCGATGATGATATTAAGAAGTTAGCCGACCAGGTGTCTTCCGCAAATCTTGTGATTGGCAGTGTGGTGGCGCCTGTATGGCCTCCCACTGGCGGAGGTTCTTCTATGGGAAGCAGTGAAGAAAGGGCACAATTTGTAACACAGGTGAAAAAGGCCAGTCATATAGCGAAAACCTTAAAAGACCTGGGCGTTCGGCCTTATGGCGTTATACGTATAGACTCTGCTGTTGACCCGGGAACATGGGCGGCCGATCCGGTAAACAACACGAAGATGATAGCAAATACCATCAGGGAAGCCTGTGATGTAGCTGCCGGCTATGGTGAAAAACTTGCAATGGAAGGGGAGATTTGCTGGGGCGGCATGCATAGCTGGAAGGCTATGGTCAACACGTTGGAAGCTGTTGACAGGCCCAATATAGGTTTCCAGGCAGACATGGCGCATACATTACTCTACCTGCTTGGTTATAACAGCCCGGAAGATCGCATCCTGCCTGAAAATTTTGACTGGAACGACCGGGAAACATTAAAGGAGGGTCTTAAGAAACTGACTGCAGCCTTACGTCCATGGACAACCGATTTCCATGTGGCGCAGAATGATGGTACCGTTCATGGAACCGGCAGTCATGATAAAACGGGTCGGCATTGCCTGGCCACCGATCCAGATGGCAAACTTGATATTGTGTCCGACGCTGGTTACTGGTTACGCAATGAAAACAACGAACTTACTAAAGCGTTTAACCATATATGTTGGGATGGCTGTATGTTTCCCAACCCCGTAATGATGGAACCAAAAACCTGGAACGATATTCTCGCTACGATGATTAAAGTGCGCGAAATGCATGGATGGCAGGGGTGAAGGGATTATGGGTTATGAGTGATGAGTGATGAGTGATGAGTGATGAGTGATGAGTGATGAAGTGAATGGTCAATGGTGAATATGATGATCTCGACAGGTATGAAGGTTAATTAATTGGCAAATTTAAGCTATCGGCTGATACCTCAAACCATAAAAGATGAAAAATAAAAAGGAATTACGAGTAGGATTGATTGGCACCGGCTTTATGGGCCGAACACATAGCAATGGATACAATCGTGCAGGAAATTTTTTTCCGGAACTGGAAAACAAACCCGTTTTAAAAGTTGTGTGTTCCCGAAACAAAGACAAAGTGCAGGCTTTTGCAGACCAGTGGGGTTACGAATCCATCGAGACGGACTGGAAGGAAGTGATCAAAAGGGATGATATTGATGCGATAGATATTTGTACACCCAACAACTTTCATGCAGAGATCGCCATCGCCGCTGCCGAAGCAGGGAAAATGGTACTTTGTGAGAAGCCACTATCAAGAACGTTAGACGAGGGCGCACAGATGGTGGAGGCGGTAGAGAAAGCGGGCGTAAAAAATACCGTTTGGTACAATTACAGGCGATTGCCAGCAGTGTCACTTGCAAAGGAGATAGTAGCATCCGGCAAACTGGGTAAAATATTCCATTACCGGGCTAACTTTCTGCAGGACTGGACGATAAGCCCGGAATTACCTCAGGGGGGTGAAGGATTATGGCGCCTTGATGAGCAGGCAGCCGGCTCGGGCGTAACAGGAGACCTGCTGGCGCATTGCATTGATACCGCAATGTGGCTAAATGGTGGCATAAAAGATGTTTCTGCCGTTACTGAAATCTTTGTAAAGGAAAGAGTGCACCAGGCAAGTGGCCAGTTGGAAAAAGTGGGCATTGACGATGCCTGTATCTTTCATTGCCATTTTGAAAATGGCTCACTGGGTCTCTTCGAATCAACACGTTATGCTCGTGGACATAAAGCCCTGTATACATTCGAGATCAACGGCGAACATGCCTCTATTAAATGGGACCTGCACGACCTGAACCACCTGGAATATTTTGATCACCGGGATGAATCTATTGTTCGCGGTTGGCGCTCTTTACATGTTACTGACTCGGATCAGCCTTATATGAAGAAATGGTGGGTGCCTGGCCTGGGTATCGGTTATGAACACAGCTTCATACACCAGGTGGCTGATTTCCTGAAAAGCATTGAAACGGGAGAGCCTTGCGCACCAACGTTCCAGGATGCCATGGAAACGCAGAAAGTTTGCCAGGCTGTGCTTGATTCTGCGGCTTCCAGGAGCTGGCAGGAAACAGGGGTAAATTGGTGAGTGGTCGCAAATTTTAAGAGCCAGGGCGATGTTTCCCCACGACGGTTGCCGGGTTTGTAGTTTAATGGTATAAGTTGTTTTTTACCATTAACTGAATCACACTTCGGTGGTAATCTTCCTCCGATTCTTTTTGAAAACAGTATAGGTATTCTACTAAAAGTAGCCATTTTTTCAATCCACCGATAGCCGATTGAAATAGAAGCCTTGTTCTGATCAAACTGGTTGTTGTTAACCTTCTCTTTAATAAGTACTTTTAATAAAAGCGCATTTTCAACGCTTGCATATAGCCAGTTGGTTAATCCTCTGCAACTGGAATCACACAAAGCCAAAAGACCTGGCCCTCATTATTCAGGAACTTGCTAAACGCGGATACGATGACCGTATGGTGGCCACCATGGATGTGACCTGGTCTATACAAAAGGGCCAAATAAAAATTCTCTGGGAGGATACGAATGAAGACGGTAAAGACCGAACTTATTCTTACCTCATTCGAAGGGTAGTGCCGTGGCTGAAAGAAAACGGTATCACTAAAACATCAATTGATAAGTTCATTATCGATACTCCACGGCGGCTATTTACGTGGTAGAACCTGTGATAAAAGTGTTATTCGTGATTAGGACCTGCCAAAAATTTTTTATCAGATCGTTGAAAGCAATTATTGCAGCATGAATATAAAACGGTTTATGGTTCTTTTTGGTTTAATGGGCATTGCTCTGGTAACGTCTGCACAGGCTAAGCGATTTTATATCGCCAACGATGACCACACGGATTTTGTATGGACAGCGAATGAGGCGGTGTACAAGGATGTGATGCTGACCACGCTGGACAAGTACCTTTTGCAAATTGATTCCACTATTAAGTTAGGCCTGCCCTTTAATCACCAGGCGAAGTACAATTGCGATGGCAGTTTTTGGTTTTGGCTGTACGAAAAAAACAGAACCGTGGCACAGATGAAAAACCTCGTAGATAAGGTGACGTCGGGCCACATGACGGTACCTTACAATCCGTTGGCGGTCCTGTATGGGGGCTTGCCCGCGGAGGCCAGCATACGCGGCATGTATTACGCCGGTTATTTGCAAAAGAAGTACGGCATACCCGTCACACTGTCCATCAGTATGGAAAGCCAGGTACTTCCGCTCGGATTAAGCTCATTGTGGGCAGGCAGTGGCGTAAAGTATAGCTGGAAGGGTGTGTGCGGCTGCGCCAGTAAAATGAAAAAATCGGATCTCCAAAGTCGCGACCATGAAGTGTATTATTACAAAGGGTTAGACAGTCAAAAAGTTTTGATGAAGTGGTATTCACTCACCACAAAAAAGTTGCCGTGTTCCCGTGATGTGAATGAAAGCCTGGGCGGCTATGCCGAAGCCCGGTGCCTTACGAACGATCTGGTAGAACAGCTACAACAAAAATCGATGACAACACAAAAGTCAATCATCGGGGCCTTTGGTTATGGCTGGGATGATCTGCAGACCTATACAGCCGGGTTTGTTGCCCTGGCACGTACGTCTTCCAATGCAGAACATGAAATCATTGTCTCCAACGAAACGGATTATTTTAACGACATGGAAGCCACTTACGGCAAGGATCTTCCTGCAGAAGTGTTGGCCAGCGGCAACGAGTGGGATCTATACATCGCATCCCTGGCAGAAGTAACGGCTAACATCAAACGATCCACTGAAAAGCTTCGTGCTGCTGAAGCATTGGCCACCATCGTGTCCTTACAACAACCTGATTTTGCCAAAGATTTGGTAGCCATGCGCGACAGCGCCTGGATGAGTGTGGGCCTGTACCCGGAGCACGACTGGACGGCTGACGGGCCGGTAAAAAGAGAAGAGCGGGCCGCCTTCCAACGCCGGCTCGAAACAGGTTACCGGCGCTATGTAGATACTTTGTATGAGAGGGCTTTATCGCTACTAAGCAGCCAGGTAAAAAAGACCTCAAAAGATAAGACGTTTTTTGTATTCAACCCATTGAATTGGAAGCGGAGCGATTATGCCGATGTGTTATACAATGGAAATCGGGATGTGGTAGTTCATGATGCAGTTACTAAAAAAGAAGTGCCGTCGCAATCCATCATAAAAAATGCTAGAACCTATTTGCGTATCCTCGCTACCGATATTCCACCGGTTGGGTATAAGGCGTTTCAGATCAGGCAGGGTTCCGCTTTGAGGCCTATGCCTGCGGCAAGTTTTGCTGCTAATACTTTCGAGAACAGCCGGTATAAACTCAACCTAACCAAAGAGGGCGTTATTATAAGTCTGATTGATAAGATTAGAGGCAATATCGAATTGGTGCAACATTCTGGCGATGGCAAGTACCTAAATGACATGGGTTCGGGTAGCAACGATACCGGTGATGAATTAGTAATAGAAAATGCAGGCCCGGTTTCGGTGACGTTGAAAGCCAGGAGTGCTAATCAATTAAAACATACCTCCGCTATCACATTATTTCACTCAAGCATTCCACGGGTTGATATTCAAAACACGATCGAACAAAATTTCTCATCTCTGGTTAGCAATGCTTTTTCGTTTAAGATGAATAAACCCGAAATATGGCACGAAGAAGTCGGCGCCATCATCAATGCCAAAACTAAAAGTGAAGGAGGTCATTATGCCGAAAGAAATGCAAGATACGATTGGCTCACGCTAAATCATTTCGCCAGCATCAGCGATGGAAACAACAGCGTAACGCTTTCTAACAAAGATTGCTATTTTTTTAAGGTAGGAAGCAGCACTCACGATACATTAGATGCCGGTGCGTCGCACATTAATGTTTTGGTAGGCGGTCAAATCGATGGCGGCAATCTTGGTATTAAAAACCAGGGCGGTGATTCGCTCTTTCACCAGGCATTTGCCATTACCACACATAACAATGGTTTTGATAAAGTTCAATCTATGAAAGCGGCACTCGAATTTCAACAGCCGTTCGTTACAGGTATAATTAACGATGTTGCTAATGCTACTCTACCGGCAACGTCGTACAGCTTTCTTTCTACAGAAAATACCGGCATTATTCTTTGGGCGTTGAAGCCGGCGGAAGAAGGAATCAGGAGTGGTGGCATTATTGCAAGAGTATGGAATCTAAACAATGATAAAGTAACATCAACCCTTAACATTACACGCAACATTTTGTCGGCTACCGAAACCACACATGTAGAAGTAAACCTGAAACCCGTGTCGGCAAATCTGCGCGCTGTTTCTATTGAGGCCGCAGGGCAACAAATGAAAACATACCGCATCAGGCTCAAATAATTTTATATTCAGCATGGTTAATAAGGAAACGATAAACAAAGGAAACAGAAAACTGGCAATCGGTGTTGACGTTGGTGGCAAAAGAACAAAATTAGGGTTGGTTGATTTGGGCAGCGGTGAGGTGCTTGATGTTGTTATAACTTCAACGGAGACAAAAAATAAAAGTGCTTTTTTAAATTCCATCGTTAATGCTGTAAAGCAATTTAAAATTTCTGCCACTGCTGAAAACAATCATGTAGCAGGCATTGGCTTTGGCGTACCGGCATTTGTTTTTAACAGAAGGGTAGTTGATTCCACGTATGGATTTATCGATTTTATGGAAGATTACCCATTAGCAGATCTTGTAGAAAAAGCCTGTGGTTTACACTGCCGGCTTGATAACGACGCACGGGTAGTAGCACTCGGCGAAGCGCTTTACGGCGAGAGCAAAAATGAGAACCGTGTTTTAGTGCTTACCCTTGGAACGGGACTGGGCATTGGCTTTGCCATTAACGGTGAATTAGATGGCGCAATGCCGCTGAATCATATGGCTGGGCATATGACCATCAACGATAACAACGTGGATTGTTATTGTGGCAAACGAGGTTGTTTGGAAGCACAGGTGTCGGCTACCGGCATTATACAAGCAGCCAAAGCTCTGGGATGGAATAAGAAATATCCGTCGAAAACGCTGGATGTGCAAACCGTTTTTTTGGAACGGGAAAGCGGCAACCCGGATGCTATCGCGGTAATAGAAAACCTGATCACTGCCTTGCAAATCGGCATCGGTAATTACATAAATATTTATGCGCCGGACACGATTGTTATTGGTGGCGGAGTATCAAAATCATTAAAGAATGATTTACACCATTTCCAACATCCATCTCATTTGAAACCGTATAAATCATATAAATATAAAGTGGTTGTTTCGGCACTACAGGAGCATGCCGGTATTCTTGGCAGCGCTTCTTTGTTTGCAGATGTAAGCCAGTAAAACAGCCACTGTTGTCATTCCAAAACAAATAGGTTGATGAAACAAAGTTCAAGATGGATATTCTATTCAATAGCAGCGGCACTGTTTTGGGGTGTTTGGGGCGTAATTGCCAAACTCATTTCCGTAAGCATCAATCCCTTCACCAATCATCTTTTATTTACCGCAGGCATGTTATTAACACTTCCGTTTGTTATAATAAAATGCATCAATTCTAAACCGGATAAAAAAGGAATTGCCTGAGGGCTGGTAGCAGGTGTGCTGGCCATCGCTGGAAACATCGCCGTGTACAAATCGTTTTCAACAGGCGGCCTGGCCGCTATTGTTATTCCTGTTACCAATTTGTACCCGCTCATTACAATTATAATTGCCCTTGCTTTGTTTAAGGAGAAGTTAAATCGCATTAATGCCATTGGTATTTTTTTGGCATTGCCGGCTGTTATCATTTTATCAGGCGAGACGTTGGTGTTTGACGATCCCGCCGCTTTCTTCCGGCAGTTTACGTTGGAGGCGTGGTTGATGTATGCTTTTGTAGCACTATTCTTTTGGGGTGTTTTCAGTGCAGCGCAAAAAGTTACTACCAATTATATTTCTGTTGAATGGTCTTATCTGGCGTTCATCATTTCGTCATCTGCTATTACGCTGGGGTTCTTATTGGCTGGATGTATCGATTTCAATTTTTCGGGCAAAACATTTTCATTAGGCACATTGGCTGGCATGTTAAACGGCCTGGGTGTGTTGGCAAGTTTTGCGGCGTATGGTGCAGAAGGCAAGGCTTCAAAAGTTACCACTATTGCGGGTTCACTTCAGCCGGTATTCACAATTGTTCTGGCCTACCTGTTTCTATCCGAAATCCTTACGCTGACGGAAGGGGCGGGCATCCTACTTGCTGTAATCGCCGCTCTCGCTTTATCGTACGAAAAACCTAAAACTCTTTCTAACGCCACAGTCATCACCCTAACATAGAAGCTATATGAATAAGATTTTATCTGAAATAAACGAGAAGCCGCAACGGGCTTTTGAAGTTTTGTCCGGGCCTGAATTCTCATTGCCTTTGGAGGTACCGTATATCGGCATGGGCTCCTCTTATTTTGCGCCGCTGTGTTTTAAGTATATGCGGATTGCCATTCAGCCGGAAATAGCTTCTGAATATTTTACTTACCTATCTAACAACAAGGTGCAGGAATTGGCAGTGATTCTCTCTCAATCCGGGAAAAGTTCCGAAGCGTTGTGGTGTACCGGCCTATTTAAAAATTATATTGCCATTACCAATAATACTGGCAGTCCGCTGGCTAAAAACCTGAACGTACAAAAGGTTGTTTCCCTGCTGGCAGGTGAGGAAAAGTACTCTTCCTCAAAAACTTACATTAATACGTTATTGACGTTGTTCAAAGGCTTTGGTGAAAATATAACTCCTTATGTACACCTGCTCGAAAAGCGCTTTTCACTTTATCAAGACCAAGGCAAAGCAATGGCCGGTGCTGTTTACCAGGCATTGAAACAACGACTCATTCACGGTATTTATATCACTGGCAGCGGACCAAACATCGGTACGGCGTTGGAAGCAGCCTTGATATTAAGTGAAAGCACCAAGCTATCGTTTCAAGGTTTGCCACTTGCGCAATACGATCATGGCCCGAAAGAGACGGCGGCCAACAGTATTGTGATGATGATTACGTCTAAAGGCGATACTCAGGAAAGAACAGTGTCTGTAAAAAAGAGAATAGAAGCAGCCGGCGCACAGGTCTTTACGGTAGAAGAACCGCAAGCCGACGAGAACCATTCGGTGTTATATAACATTGTCCCTTTTAATTTTATGGCCTATCATCTTGCGGTTTTATTAAAGGTGGAGGATACGTTTGTGGTGGGGGGTAAGGTGACAGAGGTTCAGTAGTCCGAAAGTATTTATGATAGCCTGCCTTTGTAAAAGCAATTATTTTTGCGTGTTTTTTACATGCAGTAATAACAGCTATGCACTAAAAAACTTTGTTTCACTAACATCATCCCCTGCTAATAAAACACCTTTTCCATAGCATGTCATTTAACTACGTTGTAAATTTTTTCGGGTGCTTTACAGGTAGAATCACTTTGAAAGTGGCTCCTTCCTCTTCCTGACCTTCGGCAGAAATGGAACCGTGATGTCGCTGCACAATTTTTTCACATAGTGCCAGCCCTAACCCTGTTCCTTCATAAAGATCTTTGGAATGAAGCCGTGAAAATGTTTTAAAGATTTTTTCTGCCTCATTTACACTAAAGCCAATGCCATTGTCTTTAACCATTATTTTTACGTAACCTTCCTCAATGTCTTTCAGGCTATGTTTCATTAAATCTGTTGTATGAGCAGCTTCGGAATTAATCTCTAAAACCGGAGGAATATGCTTCTTTGAAAACTTCAGGGAGTTATTGATTAGATTATAAAACAATTGGTAAATCAAAATGGATGAACCTTCAATGGAAGGTAAGTTTTGGTATTGGATAATGCCATTTTTTTGAGCAATTAATAATTCAAGGTCTTCTTCAATATCACGAATAGTTTCATTCAGGTCAATTATTTCATAAGATAGTACCTCACTATCTAAAGACGAGTATATGAGTACTCCATCTATCATAGTGCATAGCCTCGTTGCAGCACTTTCCATTTTTGCCAAATAGATCTTTGCCTTCTCTGGCAACTCTGCTCCAAAATCATTACTAAGGCGATTGCCAAATATTCTGATCTTGCGTACAGGTTCTTTCAAATCATGAGAGGTTACGTGGGCGAACTGCTGCAAATCTTCATTGGATCTCTGTAATTCCTTTGTCCGCTCTGCAACAAGGTTTTCTAACTTTTCTGTTATTGTTTTTTGCTCGTGTATATCAGTGAAGGCGCCAATCCATTTCAATATTTTCCCTGCCTCATCTTTAACTGGTTCGCCTTGAACAAAATGCCAGCGATACTCTCCTTCTTTACTTTTTAACCTCGCTTCGGCATGGTAATTTTTGCCGGTTGCTAAACTGAGTGTCCATGCTTTCATCATTGGTTCCATATCGTCGGGATAAATCAAAAGCGGCCAGGCAGTTTCATCATGTGGATCCAGGCCTGAATAAGCCATCCACTGATTGGAAGCATATTCATATTTTCCCTTTTCATCGGTCATCCAAACTAATTGAGGCAGTGATTCAGAAAGTGTACGGAAGAGTTCTTCGCTTTGACGAATGACTTGCTCAGATTTTTTTTGAATGGTAATTTCCGTAGAGGTGGTGAGAACGATGGAAAGCTCGCCTTTCTCGTTAAACAATGGCGAAGATTTTGACAAAATCCAAAAGAATGAACCGGTTTGGCGATGAATGAATTGAGCAACTACTTCAGATGGCATGCCTGTTTTAAAGCTGATGGCGGCAGAACTTTCATCTGCAGGCAACGGTTTTCCTTTTTGATCGAGCACTATAAAAGCTTCGTCCAGTTTTTTGCTAATCTCAAACACATTTTCCTCCTTTAATACCGCTTCTACCGTTTCATATCCTATCTGCTTTGCGCCTAATTCGTTTAGGAATAAAATTTTCCCATCCTTATCGAACAAATAAATTGCTGCAGGCACATTACGGAAGGTGAACTCTAATTGCTCTTTTGCATTTTTTAGATCCTGGCCTATTTTTTTTCTTTCGGTGATGTCTTTAAAAGTCCAGCTCCAGGCGTAATAGCTGCCATCCTCACCAACAACAGGGTAGCCGTTACGCTCCACTATTTTACCATCTTTGTATTCCAGCTCATCAAGGCTTGTTTCTGTGGGATGGTCGTACAGGTACTTTACTTTGTCGATAAATTGTTGAGGGTTTACTAGTTGCGTCATGGCAAATGACAGTGCCGCTTCATCATCCTTTGCATCTACAATATGCTGCGGCATGTGCCAAATTTCAATAAACCGCTGGTTGTAAGAAATGATTTTTCCTCTTGCATCTACCAGCAAAACGCCATCAACACTTGCCTGGTTGTGTGCTTCCAGCAAAGCTGTGCGATAAGCTAAGTTTTCTTCTGCCAATTTTTGTTCATGTATATCAATTCCCACGCCTATAAATCCAATGAATTCACCACTCGGCAGATAATGGGGATTACTTTTTATCATGTGCCACCTGTATATGCCGTCGTGCCGCTTAACTCTTATAGCGGGTAAGAGATAGGGTATACGGCTTTCAAAGGCAGGTACATAAATTTCCATTACACCCGGCACATCATCCGGATGAATGATTCCATTCCAGGCCCTGCCCAGCGCTTCGTCAAAACTTTGTCCGGTATAATTGAGCCAGGTTTTATTCCAGTAATTTATGGTGGCTTCTGCATTTGGTTCGATAATAAAAACAAACATCGGGCTTTCGTCTGCAAGGTTGCGAAAGCGGCTCTCACTTTCTGCTATCTTCCTTCTTGCAAGTACGTGGTCTGTAATGTCGACTGCATGCGCAAGAATGCCGTCTATCATTCCTTCTGCATTGCGGGATGCCTGGTATATAAAGTTAAAAATACCCTCTTCGAGTTTTCCATTGGCTTTTTGTAAGGTAACAGGCATTTCATTAGCAATAAAAGGCTCGCCGGTTCTATACACCTCATCCAACAATTCAAAGAGTCCCGTTCCTTCTAATTCGGGCAATGCTTCCCGTATCGGCTTGCCAACAACATCTCTATTGCCAATAACCTGCAGGTACATGGCATTGACAATTTCGTAAATATGCTGCGGTCCACGAAGTACACATATTACAGCAGGTGCCTGCATAAACAGGTTACGAACATTTGTTTCAGTTGCCTGGCGCAATTTTACCAGCTTTAATTGCGAAGCCACTCTTGCCAATAATTCTTTTGCTGAAAATGGTTTTACCAGGTAATCGTCGGCGCCGGTTTCATAGCCTTCAATGATTGATTCTTCACCGGCACGGGCAGTGAGAAAGATAACAGGAATATTATGTGTTTGAGCATTCTCTTTTACCGCTTTTAGTAGTTGAATCCCATCCATAACAGGCATCATTATATCGCTTAAAATCAACTGCGGAGAATGATGTTTTATCTGCTGCAGTGCGTCTATTCCATTATTAGCGGTAACAACATGATATTGCTTTTCCAAACGTCTTTTTATATAAGCCCTCATGTCGGCATTGTCATCCACCACTAAAACAGTATCCGCATTTGCATTCACTTTGAGAGATGCCTTATCACTGATAGCAGGCTTGCTGTCAATGATAAGTGTTGCGGCTTCGTCTATAAAAGTATTTTCACCAAAGGACGTAAAATCTGTCTCTTTTTCAACTATATGTTCTGAAGGTAAATGCCATTTACCTGTGGGAATGGAAACAGCAAAGACCGATCCTTCTGCCTCTTTACTTTGAACGGAGATTTCTCCACCATGCAATTTCACCAACTCACTTACTAACGACAATCCAATCCCCGTTCCTTCATATGTTCTGCCCACAACATTTTGAACACGATGGAAACGCTGAAATATTTTAGGCAATTCATTTTCAGGAATCCCCACACCTGTATCTCTTACTTTCAAAAATACCTGGTTGTTTCCGGTAGTAATTGAAAGTGTTATGCTTCCTTTCAATGTATATTTGAACGCATTGGAAAGAAGATTGAGAACAATCTTTTCCCACATTTCTTTATCGATATAAACGGGCTGAATAATGGTATCTGTTTTAACCTCAAATTTCAATCCCGCATTTTCTACTACCGGACGAAAATTGCTTGAAAGCTCAGCTGTATATTTCGCCAGGTCGGTAAGCTGGTATTGTGCCTGCACTTTCCCTGATTCAATGCGGCTGAACTCAAGCAGATTGTTTACCAGTCGAAGTAAACGCATGGCATTGCGGTGAGATGTTTCGATCGCTTCTTTATCCGAAACTCTAATTTCATCGGAACGTTTATTGAGTAATTCTTCCAAGGAACCAAGCAT
The DNA here is from genome assembly GCA_037721715.1 of Chitinophagaceae bacterium. GTDB lineage: Bacteria > Bacteroidota > Bacteroidia > Chitinophagales > Chitinophagaceae > JADCRZ01. Next base: position 14,827 of record JBBJOD010000027.1, read on the forward strand.
CAGCGTAAGCGGTGTACGAAACTCATGACTGATGTTAGAGAAAAAAACGGTTTTTGCTTTATCAATTTCAGCAAGTGCTTCGGCCTTTTTCCGCTCTTCCTCATGCGCTCTTGCTTTGATTAACGCATTGTTGACAGACGATGTTAAAATTTCATAAAACAATAGGCACTTTTCATCAAGGCGTCGCCTGGAGCTGACTCCTGCTACCAGGAAATAGTTATTATGAGCAGTACCATGAAGGGTTACCGGAAAAACCAATGCCTGTTCAGGTGGTTCGGGGTAAGGGCCGCAATTGAATGTTCCAAAGATATCTGCCAGCTTCTCAACCTGTACCGCCTTGCCTTTTTGAATTACTTCGGTAAACGGCCAACTATTCGATTGCTCTGCCATTAGGTTTACAGTTACTGGCGCAAGAGGTGAACCAGCATCAATACCAACACTCCCTACCAGATTAGCTTCTTTGCCATTAGCAGCAATTGTGTAAATCAGCACAAAGGGAAGGTCCAGTTCAAAATCTTTTAAGCATCCCAATATAAGAGAAGATGCTTCCTCTGCTGTTCTGGCGTTTACAGTGTGGTCGGCTACGGCACGTACAATATTTAATCTTCTTTCGGCAAGTGTTTGATGTGTTAATTCTGTAACCGGGTGAAACAGCCCGCCTACACCGCCGGATTCATCGAGAATAGGACTGAACGAGAAGGTAAAAAAGGTTTCTTCCAAATATCCATAGCGATCCAGAAACATCCGCTGGTTTTCCAGGAAGCGGGTCTGTCCCAAAGATGCTTCTTCAAATGCCTGCCCAATAACCGGCCAAGCCGACAACCAGCATTCTTTGTAATCCTGTCCCATAGATGTAGGATGCTTATCACCGCAGATTGGCCAATAACCATCGTTGTATATCTGCACGCGGTGCGGGCCCCAGGCAATGGATATGGGAAAATTAGAAGCAATACATAGGCTTACCGTGGTGCGTAAACTTTGCGGCCAGCTATCGGGTGAACCCAAAGGCGTTTTAGACCAGTCTTTGGAACGAATGAGCTTGCCCATTTCACCGCCACCGGATAAAAATTCGGGCACCGCCATATCATGGGTGATAACAGGTGACGACATAAATAGTAAGAGTGATTCTCCAGTTGAACGTCTAAACTACAGAATTTTAAGAATCTGGAAATAATAAAGTATTTGTGTCTACTTGCTGTGTGTTTTGAATATCATAAAAAAAGGCAGATTGGGAGAGAAGCGAACAATTTTGACACACAAAAAATAAGACAAATTCAGACTGTGAAAATACTTTCAAAAGTCGAAGAATGTCGATTTTTAGGATAGATACAGCTAGTAGCACTTCATTTAAGCAGCCCTCTTTGAAAAAGCCAAGATATTGTCTTTGGCAAACGGGTGGTCTATTGGGGTTAAAAAAAGCCAGTATAGTGGCCGTTTTTAAAAAGCCGGATACTTTCTTAGAATCCCGTGTCCAATTGTGAATAGCCTGCAACATTTTTTGGAACCCTGATCTATTTTTCGTGCGCATTAAGTTATAACAGAACATGATCAGGTTCATTTCCCCACTTACCTTTTGTAACCCTTTAAGTAAAGTGAAGGTGTAACCCCTTTGTCGTTTTATGCTTCCAAATAGATGCTCACAGATTGCCTGCCTTCGTTTATAATACTGTGGGCTTTGTTTGATATTATTATCATTTAAGTCAACGGCATCCTGGTACTCAGTGCGCTGGATAATACATTTAGTCCGCAAAGGGCATTGGTTTTTTAACTGGCAAGTTTTACAGGCTTCTTAATGATGACTTTTAAACCGGTAACATATTTCAAACAAGAGCCATTCATATTATTGGTGAAACAAGTGTTAGCTTTAAAAGAAAGTAATTCCTTTTGTTACAGGAACATTATTGATTATTACATGTATTGTTGCAGGTATTGGCATTGGTGTTGTATGGACAAACTCTGATGCACTGGTTAGCAAATTGGCAAAGGAAAACAAAATGGGAACAACAATGGCCTAGCAGGCTCTTTTAAAGAATTGGGTGATATGATAGGTCCTTTGCTGATGGGGGCAATTTCACAGGCATTAGGCTTGAAATGGGGCTTTGTTATTTGTGCTGTATAGGGTGGAATAGCCTTACTCGTAACTATTATGGTTGATCAGAAACCAACAGCCCAAAGCGAATGATTGTCGCATTGAGATAAAACATTTATTTTTGTCACCCGATGATGAAATGGTGTGAGAAAATATTATTTGTGGTTATCAGCTTATCTTTTTTCATTTCTGTTACAGAAATGGATATGGGAGAAGTACACAATACTTTTTTTGATGAATATGATACTTATGTAAAAGCTGAACATGTATCAATTGACCATAGTGTTGCAACTCAACACGAACATAAGATCTACGCTTTAATTTATTGCCTCTTCAATCACTACAAAGGTTTAAACAATCAATCGGAAAACCGCAATCATCACCGATTTGCTTATTGTAATCACTACCCTCCTAAGCTCTTCCTCCGCAATGCTGTTTGGCGAATATGATTTATTACTGCCTAATTTTTAGGTAATCGCATCCTGCGTTTGCCCTATATCCATTTATATATACTCAAAAGCAAATTGCTTTTTTGTTCATCAATTATTTAGCTCTATGAATTTCTTTGACAGGATTATACATTTCTCCATTTACAATAAACCGGTAATTGCTTTCTTCACACTTGGCTTAGTTATTTGGGGTGTTTATTCAGCCGCCCATTTGGCCATAGATGCACAACCTGACATAACGAATAACCAGGTGCAAATCAGCACTGCGGCACCTACATTGGGAGCACAGGAAGTAGAGCAATACATTACGGCACCTATTGAACTATCAATGGCTAACATTCCAAAAGTTATTGAAAGCCGCTCTATATCCCGTTCCGG
>JBBJOD010000410.1:0-4999 GCA_037721715.1 Chitinophagaceae bacterium
TCAGCGACAAGAGCCGTTATTTTCTTTTATGGGGTTGGGGCACATTGCTGGCGTTACCAGGCCAGTATATTACACTTTACGGCGTCGGCACCGATGTATCTGGCAGTATTTTGCATTTTACCCCTTTCGTAGTAGGAGGAATAATAAGCTGGGTATTGGCATCAAGTCCGGTATGGTTCGGCATGGATAAGCAAATCTCATTTGCTTCAGCGTCAATTTATCATGTTACATCATTCCAGGACATTTATTAAGGATGAAATATTACCAAAACACCAATCGTCATGCAGCGGGAAGAATCACTTACTGAACGGCAAAGTCTGGAGTTGATCGAATCTATGATCAGCAAAGCCCGAAACGACTTCAGTGAAAACGGTCACTTGTATTTGTTATGGGGATGGGTAGTTCTTATCTGTAGCCTCGGCCAGTTCATTCTTTCAAGTGTGATACATTATAAATACCACTACGCTATATGGTTACTTACCTGGATGGCGATAATTTATCAAACCATTTACCTGGTACGTACAAGAAGGAAAAGAAACGTAAAAACTTACACAGACGCCTTGATAGGCTATGTATGGATGTCATTTATGATAACCATGTTCTTGACTGGCTTTGGTATTGGAAGTAAAATGGGAAATGACACCGGCAGGATAATCAATATGTTGTTCCTTTCTCTATACGGAATTCCGACATTTTTATCTGGAATCATTCTTCGTTTCAAACCGTTGATTGTTGGAGGTGCCTGCTGCTGGACCCTTTCTTTGATCGCTGCCTTCACACCTTCACAATACCACCTGCTGCTAATTGGTGCTGCAACGATTACAGCATGGATAGTTCCAGGCTACCTGTTACGATCAAAGTATAAAATACAAACACAACATGCAAGAAAAAAAACTCAGTGAAGAAGGGAGCACGGCCTTAATGACAGCAATGATCAGCCTTGCAAAAAACTATTATTACTTAGTTGTAATCAATTTTTATTTAAGAGCTACAAGGCGCTGTTGCTCGTGGCGGCCGGTGCAACAGATACCTGGTTCATTCCCGGGTTTATTTCAAGGATTAAATACCTGAAAGCAGTTCATGTTTAAAGAGTTGGATCCTATATTACATTCCCAGCTTAGACTGGCCATTGTTTCACTGCTGATAAGTGTGAAAGAAGCGGAATTTACATTTTTGAAAGAACAGACAAACTCTACGGCAGGCAACTTAAGTGTTCAGATCAATAAGTTAAAGGAAGTAGGATACATCGATGTATTTAAGCAATTTAAGGAGAACTACCCACAAACTACCTGTAAGATTACTGTCAAAGGTATTGATGCATTCGATGAATATGTCAAGAACCTGCAAACTTATCTTTCTGCGAGGGGTTGAATTTAAGCACTTCAAAAATTTTGTATATAACGGTTCAATTACAACAAATAGATTTATATAGTGTTTATACGAATAAGGAGGCCATGTTTGGCTTCTTTAATTTAAATTATGTCTGTCATTTTAAAAGTGTCATCATTAACCAAGCAGTTCAGGGATGTGAAAGCTGTAGACAACCTTTCATTTGAAGTGAACCAGGCAGACGTTTATGGTTTCCTCGGTCAAAATGGAGCTGGAAAGTCTACCACTATCAGGATGTTGCTTACCCTTATAGAACCAAGTAGTGGCGAGATAGAAATGTTTGGAATGAATTTAAGGACTCACCGTAAAGAAATTTTAAGCCAGGTGGGAGCTGTTATCGAGCGGCCCGACCTTTATAAATATCTTTCAGGTTACGAAAACCTGCTGTTGTTTGCCCGAATTAACCAGGTAGATGCTTCAAGGAAAAGATTAATGGAGCAGCTGGAACTGGTTGGACTAGCGGATCGTGCACACAGTAAGGCAAAAACATATTCCCAGGGCATGAGGCAACGGTTAGGGATAGCCGTAGCATTGGTTCACAATCCCCAGCTTGTTATCCTCGACGAACCTACTAACGGATTAGATCCCCAGGGAATCGCCGATATGAGAAATCTTATTTTGCATCTTAGCAGGCATTTGAAAAAGACCGTGGTAATATCATCGCACTTATTAAGTGAGATAGAACAGGTGGCTACCCGCATGATCATCATCGACCATGGAAAGAAAATGACGGAAGGAAATGTAAATGACCTCCTGGATCCTTCAAAAACAGTTGTTGAGGTAGAGACAACTGATCTTGAATATGCACTTGCCTTCATCAAAAAAAGCAGGTGGGCCCGTCACTTGCTTGGTACGGGCAATGATAACATCATACTCGAGATGCATAAAAATGATATTGCTCATTTAAACAAGGATCTGGTTTATGCCGGAGTAGATGTTTCATCGCTGCAGCCTAAGAATTCACTGGAAAACTATTTTATACACATAACCGCGGGTAAGCAATATGTTGGCGCTTTTAAGAATTGAGTTATTTAAGATATTCAGGAGACCGCGTACCTACATAAGTTTTGCGGCAATAGCGGCAATGGTAGCCATTGTTCAGGTCGCGTTGAAAGCGGATGGTATATCTTATCTTGAATTTTTAATGGGCGGACTCAGGGATTCGATTGAGATTCCATCTGATGTGGTACTCAATGGTTACCTCGTTTGTTTTATCATTTTGAATTTGTTATTGATTCACGTTCCGCTGTTGGTGGCATTAGTAGCCGGTGATGCAATTGCCGGCGAGGCCAACATGGGCACCTTGCGTTTATTACTGACACGGCCGGTAAGTCGTACCCGGTTCATGCTGGTAAAATTTGCCGCCTGCGTTATCTACACCGTCATGTTGCTGGCATGGATGGCTTTGTTGTCATTAGTGTTGAGTATTCTATTATTTGGCACCAATGATATGATCATCACCCGCAATGATGTGGTAGAACAACTACAGAGAAATGATATCATGTGGCGTTACCTGGCAGCCTTTGGATATGCTGCTGTGGCATTAACTACTGTTGCAGCGCTTGCATTTCTTCTGTCAGTATTTGCAGACAACTCAATCGGGCCCATCGTTTCAACAATAAGCATTGTAATCGTTTTTACCATTCTTTCAGAGATGCAGATACCAATTTATGATAAATCGGTAAAGCCCTGGTTGTTTACTTCACATATGCTTGCCTGGAAAGGATTCTTTTATTCTAAATCCAACGGAGAAGGTGAAGCGATCAGGGGATCAATAGAAAATATAGGAGCTATCATGAGAAGCTTGTGTGTATTGCTGGGATATATATTTCTGTTTGTTGGTACGGCCATTATGGTTTTCCGGAAGAAAGATATATTATCTTAAAAAATTAAAAAAGATGAAAAGAACGGTGTTGCTTGTTGTTTCGGTTTTCATGATTTTAATACGCTGCCAGGCCCAGGATGCGATAAAACTGGTTGAAAAAGTAAAAGCTAAGATAGAGCAGGTACGTGATTATGAAGCCGCTGGCATAATGAAAACGAATGTGCCGTTTTTAAAGGTTCCCATGGCAGCTATCACAGTATATTTTAAGAGCCCTGATAAACTTAAAATCAAAAATGAAAAGGGCATTTCACTGGTACCGAAGGGTGCAGCCAGCATGAGCCTTAACAACCTGATCGCAAATAAACAATTTACGGCCATCCCTGCTGGAGTGGAGAAAATAAATGGTATTACGGTCCAGGTAATAAAGCTTTTACCCCTGGATGATAATGGTGAAGTAGTGCTCAGCACGTTGTATATTGACGAAACACGCCTGCTTATTTTAAAGGCACGGACGACAACCCGTGAAAATGGCACCTACGAATTAGAAATGGCATACGGTAAATATGCCAGCTATGCTTTGCCCGACAAGGCTATCTTTACCTTCAACACCAAAGAATACAAACTTCCAAAAGGAGTTACATTTGATTATGACGATGGAAGCGAAAAGAAAAAAAATAACGAGCAGTTGAATAGCAACAAAGGCAGGTTGGAGATTACCTATAAAAATTATGTCATCAACAAAGGAGTTGCTGATGGAGTGTTCAAATGATTGCTTGCTCGGTCAACCATACGAGGCGTTATTTTCTTGAGAGCTGATAACTAAATTAAAGACAGTTCCCGGGTACCTGACACCGGCACAGGTGCCGGTAAAATTCTACCCTTCCTCCTGTATTCTTTCATCTTCTGCATTCGCCATTATTTCTGCAGTGATTTTTTTCAACGGATTTTTATGATTCTCTACAAACTCGTTTCTTTGACGGTATATATCAATACATTGAAAAATAGCACTGATGAAAGAGGCAGGATCGGCCTTGTTTTTTCCTGCGATATCAAAGGCAGTACCATGATCGGGAGAGGTGCGAATAGCCGGTAAACCGGCAGTGTAATTAGTGCCTTCGCCATTGGCCAATGATTTAAAAGGTATTAAGCCCTGGTCGTGATACATTGCCAGAACGGCATCGAACTTTTCATGATGGCCCCTTGCAAAAAACGCATCCGCGCTGTATGGCCCCATGACGATCACATTATTGTTATGCCTGAATTCATTGATACAGGGAATAATAAAGTCATTTTCTTCTTTACCTATCAATCCCTCGTCTCCTGCATGGGGATTAAGAGCCAACACAGCGATTTTTGGCTTGTCTATTCCAAAATCTTTCAACAGGCTGTCTTTAAGTATTGACAGTTTGGAATAAATGGCTTCCCCACTTATATGGGTCGTGATATCCTGTACGCCAACATGCTCTGTTACAAGTCCTACACGCATGTTCTGGGCCACCATTAGCATCAAGACATCTTTGACACCGAAAAAATGTTTTAAAAATGGCGTATGGCCGGTGAAGTTAAACTCTTCTGACTGCACATTTTTTTTGTGTATGGGTGCAGTTACAAGACCCTGGATTTTTTTTTCCTGTAATGCAGTTGCCGCAGTGACCAGAGATTTAACGGCGTATTTTCCAGCAAGTTCCGTTAGCTGTCCGGGCAGAATGGCAACATCTTCTTCCCAGCAGTTAAATAGGTTTACCTGTTTGTGATTGATCCTTGAAAAGTCCTTTATTGCCTGGT
>JBBJOD010000411.1:0-4998 GCA_037721715.1 Chitinophagaceae bacterium
TTGGCGGCATGAGCCAGGTGGCTGGCCTGGGTTTTTCTCCTGTTTCAATATTATTTACCGTATTTATTTATTTTATCGAAATATTGGTAGCATTTATACAGGCGTTTATTTTTACCAATCTTACCGCCGTGTTTATCGGGCAGGCCATGGAAGGCAGCCATGATCATACTGCCGCTGATGGTCATGAAGATCCTGTAATTATTTAAGCTTTTTTATAAACAACAAAAACAAGTACTATGTCATTATTGAACGTATTGTTGGAAATGGACCAATTCGCACTATCCCACCTGGGTGGTGCAATAGGCGCCGGTTTGGCTGCAATAGGCGCAGGTATTGGTATCGGTCAGATTGGTAAAGGCGCAGTGGAATCTATTGCCCGCCAACCCGAGGCGTCCAACGACATTCGTGCTAACATGATCCTGACTGCTGCCTTCGTTGAGGGTGTAGCTCTTTTCGCAGTTATCGCAGGTATCCTGGCAGTACTGAAGACTGCTGCTTAAGCAGTAAATTTATTACTGCATCCAAAGCACAGGGCGGAGGATGCAGTAATTACTCTTTGAACTTAATCAAACAGAAAGATACTATGGAACTTTTATTGCCTCAGGCAGGTTTGTTGTTCTGGACGCTGATAGCATTTATCATCGTTTTCCTGATACTGAAGAAATTTGCGTGGAAACCAATATTGAATTCTTTGAATGAGCGGGAAAAGACGATTACCGATTCATTAGCTACTGCGGAGAAGGTAAAGGCAGAAATGGTTTTACTAAAGAGTGAAAATGAAGCCCTGCTTGTTAAAGCACGTGAAGAAAGGGCTATGATGATAAAAGACGCTAAAGACATTTCGGATAGGATGGTGAGTGATGCAAAAGAAAGAGCAAAGAATGAATATGACCGCATTCTGAGAGATGCACAATCGGCTATCGAACAACAAAAAATGGCCGCACTTACAGATGTTAAAAACCAGGTGGGCAATCTTGTAATAGAGGTAGCCGAAAAGGTATTACGCAGAGAATTAAATAATAAACCTGAACAGGAAAATTATATTAAGCAACTGGCTGAAAGTGTAAAATTGAATTGAGGAATTTTTGACTGTAAAAAATTGAAGTTGGTTAAAGTTAGATTTTAACTCCTAAAAATGAATAATCCACGCTTAGCAGGGCGATACGCAAAATCACTGATCGACCTGGCTACAGAAAAAGATCAGTTGGAACCGGTTTACCAGGATATGCTGTTTTTACATAGCATCTGTAAATCAAGTCGCGAATTTGTAAATCTTTTAAAAAGCCCTGTTATCAAGGCAGATAAAAAGGCGCAGATCATGGATGCAATCACAAAAGATAAAGTGGGCGTTCTTACCGCTTCTTTTAATCAGCTGATGATCGCGAAAGGGAGGGAAGAAACCTTGCCTGAAATAGCCGAAGCTTTCATAGATATGTATAATTCCATCAGGGGCATACACAAGGTAAAGTTAACAACTGCCCAGCCGGTAAGTGAAGAATTAAAAAATAGCATCGTTGACAAGTTCTCGATCGACACGCCCATGCAACAGATAGAACTGGAAGCGGTTGTTAAGGAAGAACTGATTGGTGGGTTTGTACTTGAGTTTAACAATAACCTCGTAGACGCAAGTATATCAAGAGACCTTAAAGATATCAAGAAGCAGTTCAGCGAAAATATCTATATACAAAAAATCAGGTAAGTACTGGTACCATAATAGGATGTTTGAAACTGTGAAGGGATGGATGGAAAAATTTTCTAAGATTTAAAAAAAGATAAAAAATGGCTGACATTAAACCAGATGAAATTTCAGCGATACTGCGCCAGCAGTTAAGCAATTTTGACGTAGGTGCTAGTTTAGAAGAAGTTGGAACGGTGCTGCAGGTAGGAGATGGCATTGCCCGTGTATACGGCTTGAACAATGTTCGCTCCGGTGAACTGGTTGAATTTGAAAACGGTGTGCGGGCAATCGCATTGAACCTTGAAGAGGATAACGTAGGAGTGGTACTGATGGGCGACCAGGGCGATGTAAAGGAAGGCGCTAAAGTTACCCGCACCGGCAAGATCGCTTCTATCAAAGTGGGAGACGGACTGATTGGGCGTGTAATTAATACCCTTGGTGAGGCAATTGACGGAAAAGGACCTATTAACGGTGAATTGTATGAAATGCCCCTCGAACGTAAAGCTCCCGGAGTAATTTACCGCGAACCGGTAAAGGAACCTCTCCAAACGGGTATCAAGGCCATTGATGCAATGATTCCAATCGGGCGCGGACAAAGAGAGCTTGTAATTGGTGACCGCCAAACAGGTAAAAGCGCTATTTGCGTTGATACCATCATCAATCAAAAAGAATTTTACAAGGCCGGTGTACCGGTATATTGTATATATGTTGCTATCGGGCAGAAGGCATCAACCATTGCCGGCATAATGAATGTTCTGCAGGAAAATGGTGCGATGGAGTATACTGTCATTGTAGCGGCGTCGGCTTCTGATCCTGCGCCACAGCAGTTCTATGCGCCATTTTCAGGAGCTGCTATCGGAGAATTTTTTCGTGATACCGGCCGTCCGGCCCTGATCATATTCGATGATCTTTCTAAACAAGCTGTGGCCTATCGCGAAGTATCGTTATTGTTAAGAAGGCCGCCGGGACGTGAAGCGTATCCTGGTGACGTGTTCTATCTTCACAGCCGGTTATTGGAACGTGCAGCGAAGATCATCAGCAAGGATGAAGTTGCCCGTAAAATGAATGACTTGCCTGAATCTATCAGGCATTTAGTAAAAGGTGGCGGTTCGCTTACTGCCCTGCCCATCATTGAAACGCAGGCCGGAGACGTATCAGCATATATACCTACCAATGTAATCTCGATCACGGACGGACAGATATTTCTAGAGGGAAACCTTTTCAACGCAGGTATTCGTCCTGCAATAAATGTGGGTATTTCGGTCAGCCGTGTGGGTGGTAATGCCCAGATCAAATCCATGAAAAAAGTGGCTGGTACGTTAAAGCTCGACCAGGCGCTGTACCGTGAAATGGAAGCTTTTTCAAAGTTCGGGGGTGATCTCGACGCGGCTACTAAACTAGTTATCGATAAAGGTGCCCGGAATGTGGAAATCTTAAAACAGCTCCAGTTCTCCCCAATGGCTGTTGAAAAACAGGTTGCCATTATTTATCTTGGTACTCAGGGCTTGTTACGGGAGGTAGCGGTAAAACGCGTGAAGGAATTTGAATCTCACTTCCTGGTAGAACTGGAAAATAAAATGCCGGAATTACTCACAGAATTCAAAAAAGGAAATTTACCTGAAGATGGCGTAAAGCGTATGGTAGATCTTGCCAAAGGAATGATGTCGGCTTATAAATAAGTTAAACTTCCACAAGGTGTGTCACCCGACAGGGCTATGGCACACCTTTTTCATTTCAATTATCACGGTCTTCTTTTACAATTTCGGCCTGCAAACAAGATTACCCATACAGATTGGTTAACTTGCTACACATAATACCATGTAGCAGAAGTGCTGGCTTTAAGGACAGTCATATATTTCTGAATATAAAGTATCGATTATTACGTTTGAACTTTTAAACTGTACGGCTGGTATTCAGAGATTTTTAATTTTAATGTTAACAAACGTATGTTTCTCACCGTATCGAAAACAGTAGCTTATTTTGTTGTATTCACTGTTACCGGACTACTATCAATAGCCCAAAATAATATAACCGTAGATGCTACTAAAGTCATAAAAACACTTTCTCCGAATGCGATTGGTATAAATATGGATTACCTGATGGACGGGACTTATCTCTCACCTGGAACGCCATCGGCCACTGCAAATGCTTTAAAAGGCATGGGCATGAAAATTTTAAGATACCCGGGTGGCGAGAAATCAGACAACTACTTATGGTCTTCCCCTCCTTATACTACTTCAAAACCACAAATGTTGTTGACAGGCAATTGCAATTTTCCGTCGAATGACAGCCGCTTTGTGGAGGCAGATACAAAAACAGCCAAGCCTGAAGTACTGGATTTCGACGAATTTATTACTGTCTGCCGACAGGCAGGTGCAGAACCGATGGTTGTATGCGCCTACGATGCAGCTTACTTTGGCGGTAGCGAGGCAGCTAAAAATGACTGTTCATTAAAACCAACCAGGCAACAGCTTATAGAAAGCGCTAAACAATGGGTGCTGTATGCTAATAAAACTAAAAACTATAACGTAAAGTATTGGTGCATTGGTAATGAAAGCTGGAACGACTGTACTTACAACGGATGTGTAACTGCCAACCAGTATGCTGCTGACATCGTTGAGTTTTCCAATGCTATGCGCGCGGTAGATCCCTCCATAAAGATCATTGCAAATGGCAGGGGCGATGCATGGTGGCGGACCTTGTTACAAAGCGCACCTGCGTCAAATGTAATTGATTACCTCGGCGTTAGCTGTTACCCCATTAATCAGTTCACTGGGGGGTATGAAGCATATCGGACCAGCAATCGTGATTTTAGGGAAGAGGTATTGGTTGCTGCCGATGCAATTCTCGCATATGCATCACCGGTAAACAGTACAAAGATCAAAGTGATGGCCACTGAGTTTAACGCGGTTGATTTCATTGAAGTCTGGCAAAACATTAACGATGTTGGGCATGCCCTGGTTACGGCTGAAATTATTGGTCAGAGCCTGGAATCTGAAAGGGTGGAATCACTGATCTTTTGGAACACCAGGTGGATCACCAACGTTACTGCCCCGGAACATGTTTTTGATGCATTCAACAGAAACAGTAACCTGAATGCAAATGGCCTGCTGTTGTCTGTAATGGGTAACAATATCCTTTCTAACATGGTTAGTATTTCTGACCAGGGGCTCTTGAAAACATTTGCGTTTTATGACAAGGTACAGGGAAAGTTGAATGTCATTATTATAAACAAAGACAATATAAGCCAGCCAGTTAATGTATCAGTTTCCGGCTTTCTAACAAGTCCTTCATTGGCAAGATGGGATTATAGCGGTGCA
>JBBJOD010000412.1:0-4993 GCA_037721715.1 Chitinophagaceae bacterium
TTCTCTCTTTTCAATTTCCAGTACAATGATACCGCCCGGTTCATCCATTCCATACATCCGGCCCACGTTTTTTAATAGGTCGGCAGCAGTAATTGCACCAACCCAGGAAGACTCGTTATCAATAACCGGCATAACGCTCAATGAATATTCATTCACAATACGGACTGCCTCTATGAAGTGCATGTCATCGATAACAGAAAGATTTATAAATTCGGATTGGAGCTGGTCGAGGAGTAAACCGTCCTCTTCTATATTTAGGAGGTTGTCTTCACTGATCAGGCCGAGAAATTTTTCTTCCGCAATTACTGGCAAATGCCCAACGTGGTAGTCAGCCATAAGGTGTAAAGCCCGTAAAACGGTGTCACCAAGTGAAAGAGTAGGAATAGAAGCTGAAATTAAGTCCTTATTTAGCACGGGTTTGCGGGATTTTTTACTAAGACGTCAAAATTTACGCCACCGCTGCAGATTCATTGAGTTTTGTCAAAAATTTATACAAAACGCTATTGAACTCTTCCGGCACCTCCATCATAGGTGCATGACCGCACTTGTCAATGAAGACAAGTTCACTGTTAGGTATCAGTTTATGAAACTCCCGGGCAACGAAAGGCGGTGTAATGGTATCATTATTACCCCATGCTAATAACGTAGGTTGTTTGATTTGATTGAGTTCTTCGCCTAAATTATTTCTGATAGCGCTTTTAGCCAGTGCAATTATTTTAATAACCTTAATCCGGCTATTAACAATCTCGTACACTTCGTCTACCAGTTCTTTGGAAGCAACCTGTGGATCGTAGAAAGTAAGTTCCGTTTTCTTTTTTATATATTCATAGTCGCCTCTTTTGGGATAAGTGTCACCCATTCCATTTTCAAAGAGGCCCGAACTTCCGGTAAGTGTGAGTGATCTTATGCGTTCAGGATGCTTTAATACATAGAGCAGCCCCACATGCCCGCCAAGCGAGTTTCCCATCAGGTGAATATTTCTGTAGTTTCTTGATTCAACAAACCTGTGAACATATTTTTGCAAGCCTCCAACCGACGTATGTAAGATATCTAGCTCAAACAAAGGAAGAATAGGCACTATCACCTTGTAGTGTTGCCTGAAAAATTCAATAAGATCCATGAAGTTACTTAAGGCACCGAATAGTCCATGCAGCAATAGAAGCGGTTGACCCTCGCCCTCCTCAATGAATTTGAATTTATCCTGTTGTTTGATCTCGTATTTCATCCTTTCTGATTAAAAACTAAGTCATTTGATTGCTAAAATAATTTATTTAGGGCAAATATCATTTCCGGTGAGTCTAACCCATCAATTACCACAAAGTAAATGAATAATTTCCTTACTTGCCTACTCATTGCCTGCCAACAGTAATTAACAAAGTGGTTTAATTCTATAGACGACTTAATCACGAATTCATCTTTAGTTGTGTAATTATAACATTAGTTTTTAGAAGAATATTTGGTACCATTCCTTCCTGGATAATGATAACTGATCATTGATAGCTGATTAAATAAGTGATAAAAGTGCCGATCTGAAGCGCACAATGCAGAATTTTTCAACGAAAAGCGGAAGTGCAAATCGAGTGCAGTTAAATAGGCAGCGCCACGAGTTTAATTACATTACAGCTTTGTTTTCTCGAAGAAAGTTCCCAATTCGTGAAACATGCCTTTAAAAGCCGGGATGATTAAACCCAGTCCTTCAATGGCCCTTGACCCCCACGGTTGTATAAACGGATGCGTTTTAGAAGCTGCCAATGTTTGAGCTGATAGTAAATTAATTTTTTGCGTATAGAAAATTACCACGCTTAATATCACCGTATACAAAACAGCGTATAATAGCATGCCTGCCAGGCGGTTCAGCCATCCTAACAAGGCCAATTCGATCGTTTTTTCAATGGCTGTTGCAATCAGGCGTACAATGAAAACAACGATTAAAAAAACAAGTAGAAATGAAATCACCGGCAACCACCTGGCAGATATATTTACAGAGTCTTTTAGATATTCAGCCGCTACTGTTGATAATTTCATGGCGGCTGCCAGGCCAATTATCAGCGCAATAATTGAAAAGACAGCTACAATGAACCCTCGTTTATATCCTTTAAAGAGAGCAAGTAGCATCAGGGCTAAAAAAGTAATATCTATGATCATTATGCAGTGCTGAATGTATTGATGACAGGGATTAACTTTAATTACCTGTGGTCAACAGTTCTTTTACAGCGGCGCTAATCGCTTTGCCGTCTGTAATGCCTGCCAGCCGTTTGGTAGCAACAGCCATTACTTTTCCCATATCAGCAGGAGACCTGGCACCGGTTTCGGCAATGATATCTTTTATATTGTCTTTTAATTCTTCCTGGCTCAGTTGTTTAGGCAAAAAGGTCTCGATCACTTCAATTTCATCCTGCTCTTTTTTGGCAAGGTCGGGCCGGTTCTGTTCTGTATAAATTGCCAGCGAGTCTTTACGTTGCTTGACAAGTTTCTGCAACATTTTAGTTTCATCTTCTTCCTTCAACTCTCCGCCTGCACCTTCTGATGTTTTTGCAAGAATGATTGCTGCTTTGATGGCGCGGACTGCACGCAGTGTTTTTTCATCTTTTGCCAGCATGGCTTTTTTCATTTCGGCCATAATAATTTGTTCTAACCCCATAAAAAATTAATATTTATTTTCATTACTGTCCAACTAAATTACCTGGAATATTGAAAGTCAACGTTTTACCCACCCCTACCCCTCCCAGGAGGGGATGAGCGAAGACTAGCCTCCAGTAAGGATTTGGAAAGAATTCATTAATTTATTCCGGACAACCATGATTTATTTTGGCTAATCGTTATGCTTTGTAATCTTTCAACTGATGATCTTTGAACTTTTGATAAAACGTCTTGGCAAATTGCTTCATTTCTTCCACCAGCTCGGTGTGCTTCGTTGCCCTGCTGTAGGTATCTGCCATTGTCATGAATGTCTGGTAAAAAAAGTCCCCCATTTCATCAACCATCATATCTTTCGTCCATAGATCAATACGAAGTGCAGATTTGTCGGCACTGTCCCAAAATGCCAGCATCATAGCCTTTGCTTTCTGCGCCATGTCGGCGGTGCTGTCACTGGCTTTCCAGTTGATTGCTTCCGGAACTTTGTCTTTATCAAGAAGAATATCTATTGTAATCGTCGATTGTTTCATAAAATTTTGATTGGTGCAAAGTTAATATCATTTACTTGTAAAGGTTGCGTCAAAAATGTTTCGGCAGTCATGTATAAAGTCAGCCTTGCCAGCGGCTTCCAGGTGAATCTTTCCAGCCGTTATAATGCGTGACCTTAAATTTTCATCTTTATATAACAGTTGTAAAGCCTTTGCAAAACCGCCTTCGTCATTAGAATCCGGGTAAATTACGGCATCGCCCGCTACCACTTTAATCACAGGGATTTCAGAAGCGATTACCGGAACTCCAGCTTTCATGGCACGCAGTATATTAATGGGGAAATATTCTAACCGGGCTGGACATACGACGGCATAGGCGGCACCTAATAGTTCATCTCTTTGTTGAGCTGTACAGTTTCTAACGATATGAACATCGTCCCTAAACTTAAAGGTGGCCAGCTTTTCTTGAAATTTTATGGTTAGAGCGGTTGTATTAACGGCAAAAATAAGTTTCATGTTTGATTGCTGCCTTTTCTTAAATTGTGAAAACGCTTTTAACAAGTCAAGTAGGTCAGTGTGCGGGTCAACGTCACCTGAATAGAGAAAATACTCACAACCTTCTGCATACTTCACTTTCACTATTTCTTTGTCCGTCCATGTAAGAGGTTCAATTTTACTGGATGCAGCCAATTTCAGAAACTTTATTTTACCTTCCGGTAAACCCTGTTTTTTCAGCAGATCTCCTAAATGTTCTGAAAAGGTGATGGTTACTGTTGACCTTTTGATTGATTGCAATAGACTACGACCGGAGCGGGCAATTCTTTTGTAGGCCTGTTGTTTAAGAAGTGAGAGCGAATCAGTAAGAAACAGGCAGGTAGGCAAACCCCCGTTTCTTATATAATGGTTATCCAAAGTAATGTAGAGTCCAGGAGGAAGTTTACTCAATATCTGGGGCAATTGATATTTATACCACCATTTCACATTGAGCCACTTTAAAATTCCCTTCTTTATATAATGGAACGCAATATTTGACGGTAAATCTGAGATGACCGGTTTTTTTTCATGAGTAAGACACATAAATCCATCTGCAGGGTATTGCCGAGCTATTTCAATGATAGTCTCCATTATAAACTGCCGGGATAAGGAAATATCAACCTTTGACACTAATTTTTCATCAATTATTAAGTACATAGACCAGGTAGAAAGCTAAAATTGAGTTTAACCAAAACGCAAAATAACCATTCCCGTTTGATCAAAACGTGTTTCTTCTATTGCAAACAGAAGAACCTTACAATCATCCTCTACAACCCACTCGAATTGAACGTTGCCTGGTGTTATTGGTAGATTTACCGAGATAAGCTGTTAATTCGTTCTAAAAATGTATTGAAATCAAGCGCTGAGTGCCTCTTTATTGGGCTTTATTCTTTAATTAGAGGATACTTTCTTACTTTTGAACTATAACTTACTGTGTTGATGGAATATAATACTACGAGAAATCACCTGATGATGAAGGAATATGGAAGACATATTCAGAAAATGATTGAATACCTGATGTCGATCGAAGATGAAGATAAAAGGCAAAAAAATGCTTATTCGGTAATAGAACTAATGGGCTTTTTAAATCCCCACCTCAAGAACGTCGAAGACTTCCGTCACAAACTTTGGGACCATCTTTTTTTAATTTCTGATTTTAAATTAGAAATCGACTCGCCTTACCCAATCCCTACAAAGGAAACCTTGAAGGCTGGGCCGATGCAGTTGAAATACCCGAAAAGATATCCGAAGTTTTCGCACCTGGGCAAGAACCTCGAGTTAATCATTAACAAGGCGCTTAAAGAAGACAACCCCGAAAAAAGAAACGGTTTTGC
>JBBJOD010000413.1:0-4984 GCA_037721715.1 Chitinophagaceae bacterium
TGAGTGATATTTCTGTTACATTAGCTGCCCTTTTACACATTCAATCGCCTAACGGAAGTATTGGCAAGTCAATCACCGAAGTCCTTAAATCAGAATGATAAATTGAAGCAAATAAGCTGATTGGTTAATACAGTGTTGGTTGTTCGCACGGGCAATCTTTGTCAGCCGTTTTAATCATTAATTGGTTATCCAGTAAATGGCATTTTTAAAACATAGTACGAGCAATAAGAATGTATATCGGGTACTTGCCGCAGCAGGGGCACTGATCGTTATAACGCTGGCAATGCAGATGTGGTTTGTTCAAAATGCACGCTCCGTGTTGAAAAAGTACATTGCTGAACAGTCGAAAGGAAAAATAGAACTGGAACTCTCAAAACTCGATGTAAGCCTGTGGTCAAATCGGCTCCAGATCCTTGAGGCGGACCTGTTCAGCACCGATACTTTAAATGAACCGATTACCTACCGGGTAACCTTTTCCAGTGTTTCGGTAAAAGTAGGATCATTCTGGAAATTGTTAGTTGATAAAAAGCTGGAACTCGACTCCCTGAAACTCTACAACCCGGTTATCCAGGTGATTCAGTGGAGAAAAGATACCAGCAGGGTAGTTACAACCAACGAGCTGTCTATCCCGCAAGAAATGGGCAAGGTTTATAACACCTTGCTGAATGCATTGAATGAATTTGCGGTCAGGCGAATTATCATTGACAATGCGTCAATCACCCTGGTCAATAAAACAAGTCCCGGTGTTGAGCCAGTGACTGTTTCACGGATATTCCTTGACCTGGCGCGTAAACCCGTGCGCCATGGAAACACATTTGTTTTTCTTAATGAACAACAGACCGTCGATTTAAGAACATCCCGACAACAGATTGCTCTCCCCGGTGGAAGGCACCATATTTCATTTAAATCTTTCAGGCTTCAACTATTTAGGGAAATCATCGAATTAGATAGTTGTACGCTTACCGCGCTGGCAACAGATAGCTTGAAAAGCAGTTACCGGGTGTTCTTCAATAAACTTTCCCTTACCGGGGTCGATTTTAATGCCTTGTCTGCAAAAAATGTAATAAAGGCTGACTCTGTTTATTGCGACAACCCGTTTTTCGAACTGAATTTGTACCGTTCCGATGCTGTCAAAATAAAAACAGACATACCCGATCCCAACAAAATCATACGTGAACTGACTGGCAATCTCGATCTCGCTTTTGTGGGAGTAAAAAACGCCGGAATCCATTTCGATATTTACGGCAAAACCAAACGCTCCTTCTTTAATTCAAACAAGGATAACTTTGAAATTAGCGGATTCAGGGTTAATCCGGATTCAGCGAGTGCTGTTTCTATCAAAAGGTTTGATATGACCTTAAGGGATTATTACCTGTTCAATGAAGACAGCTCCTCCGTTTTCAGCTTTGACAGCCTGCATTTTCTAAATGACAAAATCGTTCTGCATGATTTTGCGTTCATGAGTAACTCCGGCAAAAAAAAACTACGGAACCTCGTAGATATTCGTGTTCCGCGATTTCAGTTATCACAGCTCGACTGGTACCAGCTTATATTTGAACAGAACCTTATAGCAAAAGAAGCAGTATTGAATAACCCGGTTATAAATTTCACACGCAGAAAGCCCGGAGTTACCGGTAAGAAGCTCGACCTTTTTGACGCACTGTTGAACCTCGATAGCCTGGTTGCATTGGATAATGTATTAATGACGAACGGGCAGGTGAATGGCCGGTTAGGGCCAACCACTTCATTTAATGTTCAAAATATCAATTTCAACATTTACAGTAACAAGTTACTGGGCTCTACCAACAAAGAAGGTGTGCGCAATGCGGTTGATCATCTTTCATTTACAAGAGGGTTACTTAGATTAAATGACATCACTGCACAACTACAGCACGCACGCTATACAGGAAAGAACCTAATCTACGCAAGAAAGGTTGACATATCCGGACCCGGAAAACAAATTACTTCAACCGTTAGCAATGTTTTGATAAACAACCTGCAATTAGATGATAACGCTGATAATATGGAAGTGGATGGGTTAAGCTGGGATAGTGCAAAAGTTGCCTTCAAATCGTTTCCATCTGGCAAGATGGGTAGCGGTAAGAACAGCATTTATTTGAAGAACGTCGTGGGTTATAACACCCAGCTAAATTTCTCCAATGGGCTGGCCTTTGTTTCTACTTTCCTCGATACGTTGAACGCTGTATCTGTAGTTAAAAAAGGGAAATCTCCGGCAAGGGTAGAGGGCCTTTTTGTAACGGGCAACCGTTTAATGATAAAAAACAACGCTTTAACGCTACGCGCGAACAGTTACAAGTTGTCAGGAAATGATTCTTCTTCACTTTCAGGATTAGAAGTTCAAAAAATAAACCGGAAAGACACTTTACATCTCAGTACCTCATTTGTACAATTCACCATCGATTTTAATGACCTTTTTGCCAACGTTCAACACCTTTCTTACGTTTATGCCCAAGCCCCTGTTTTAAGATTTAGTCGCTGGGATACTACAAGGGCATCGCCAGATACAAATGTATCAGCTTCACCTATTTTCATTGATCAATTGATTGCCACCGAGCCGGATATTACCATCCACTCCCACGTGAAGGATTCTGTGTCGTCGTTGAGAATTCCCTGGTCCGACAATAGTATTTTCCAGGCGAATGGTATCGTTATTTCGGGCAACGGTATGCAATTGGAGTCAATGCGAGTAAATACAACCGCTGCAACATTCGTAAAAAATTCAGGCCGACCGATAGGTGTTGAAAAAGGCAAAATAGACCTGGAGGTGTCAGATGTGCGGCTGGTAAAGAACCAGGGCAAAATAAGTTGGAGCGGTTTCATCAACACCATGAGTTTAGAGCAGGCAAATGGATTTCATTGGGGAAAGAGAAAGAATCAAATACAGTTCCGTCAGTTCTTAGTCGGTAACCTTCGTGTAGCCTCGAATTTTCTTCCAGGATTTAATAAGGCAATTAAAGCAAATGCTTCGGCATGGTTGCGTATACCGCAATTGGACTTTTCAGATTCGGTGACAACTTTACGGGGTTACAATGCTAACTACGTAAATAGTACCGGAACGCTTAGGCTTGATTCATTTGTTTATCACCCTACAAAATCGCTTAGTGAAGTATTAGCGACTGCCCCATACCAGCTTGATTATATAACAGCTAAAACGGGTGCAATAACCATTGCGGGCATCGATCTGGCCCGTTACGAATCAGATAGTTCAGTGGTAGCAGGAAAGATTGAAATTGAACAGCCGGTGTTGACGGTCTATCGCGATAAAAAGCCTCCATCTTCGCCATCTAAGAAATCCAGGCCCCTGCCTGTAAACATGATCACACTAATTCCTTTCCCGGTTTCTGTTAAACGTATAAATTTCACTGAAGGTAGTATAACCTATAAGGAGAAAAACCGGGTGTCTGGTAAGCAGGGCGATCTGCTGCTGACAAAAGTAAACGGCGCCGTTAAGAATATCAAAAACAGGGAAATTCGAAATGACGACTCTCTTGCCATCACGTTCAACGCAAATTTGATGGATGCTACTCCTTTTTATGTAAGTATGAAACAGTCGTACACTGATTCATTAAATACTTTCGTGTTAAATGCCAGGGTAAACCCTGCTCAGCTCTCTATGCTGAACCCTTTTCTGGTGCCGGTTTTGAATGTAAAAATATCTTCCGGATTGGTTGACTCCGGTTCATTCAGGATAATTGGCCGACAAGATATCAGCCTGGGCGAAATGAGAATGCATTATCGTGCATTGCGCATAGCGCTAGTGAAAAACGGGGATGAGCGCCAAATCGGGATGCTAAACAGCGTGCTTGGTTTTATAGTAAACACCTTCGTCATTCGAAGTAAAAGTAATAATAGACAGGCGTCTATCTACTATAAGCGAACTGAAGGGCAGTCATTTGTCAATTATATTATCAAATCAACATTGAGCGGCATTTCAAATACTGTTGGCTTAAAGAGCAACCGCAGGTATGGCAAACAATACAGGCGTGACCTGCGAAATAGCAAGGCACCTGGCATTAAACTGTAAATAAACGTGCCTGAATAAAAGTTAATCTCACTTACTCAACAATAATAAGGATTTAGGGTTATTTGTAATCTCCCAAAGATCGATAACACCTCTGAAAATACTTTTGGATGATAACATTTTCGTAATTAACAAATCATTTACTTGCAAGGTATCATTTTCCCTATAATTTAATTGTAGTTAAATTTTTTGCATTTGCAGGTAATACTTTTACCACGATCTCTCTTTATTTCGCTGAAAAATTAATTTAATGAAATACTATTTATTTTCTACAGTATTTGCTTTAACAGTTTTTGAGGTAAGTGGGCAGGTTCAGAATATGAGTGGTTCCCGGCAAAAGGTTCGTGTGTACGGAAAGATTATAGAGGCAGCAACCAAGAAAAGGCTGGAAGCAGTTTCAGTGCAGTTAAGCATACAGACTATAGATGCACGCTCGGGATCTACTAAAGATTCTGTGATAGCCGGGATGTTTTCAAAAGTAAATGGCGATTTCAATTTTGATATTATCGTACTAAGAGATTCGATCAAAATAGTGGTATCAGCTGTCGGCTACAAGAGGATTGAACAGGCTGTAGCCATAAGGTCAGCAGCTTTGTCAGGAACGGGGATGGCAGTAATAGACTTAGGGAACCTGAAGATGGAGTCAGAATCAGCCCAGGTGCTTGCCAATGTTACAGTCGTAGCAAGTAGGCCTGCCCTTGAACTAGGTATCGACCGCAGGGTCTTTAACGTTGATAAGAACATTACATCGCCAGGTGGCACTGCCATAGATGTCATGAAAAATATTCCTTCAGTTTCTGTAGATGTAGAAGGCAACGTACAATTACGGAACGCTTCTCCCCAGATTTTTGTTGACGGACGGCCTACTATACTTACACTCGACCAGATTCCGGCAGACAACATAGAAAAAATTGAATTGATCACTAACCCGTCAGCCAAATT
>JBBJOD010000414.1:0-4948 GCA_037721715.1 Chitinophagaceae bacterium
GCGTGATGTTTTTTGCAGCAAGGTAATCGGCCCTGAAGACCTGCCTGCTGGTAAAGTTGCGGAAGTCTTCTGTTGTACCGGCTCTTGTTCTTGGATAAATACCTGTTCCTGGATCTTCAATAGAACGCCACCTGTCTACCACTCCCTTCCTAACGTTAAAAACTCCGTCCAGGTTCTCTGTTGACTGGAACGCATCGTCTGAAATATCATTACCTACAGAACCGGCAAATACTATTGACAGGTCAAAGTTTTTATAGTCCAATGTATTGGTCATTCCATAAATAAACTTAGGATTCGGATTTCCGATCCAGGTTCGGTCGTTGGCATCAATTATACCATCAGGCTTGCCTGCGGGTCCGCTGACATCTGCGAACCTTGCTGTTCCCACCATGGATGTTGCACCGTGTGGCTGGCTGTCAAACTCCTGCTGTGTCATGTAAACACCGGTATTGATATATCCGTAAAACATACCAATAGGCTGGCCTACTGCTGTGCGGTTATCATCCCAGTATTGTGCGTATCCGCCAATAGGGGCGTTGTTGGTACCCAGTTTGCGAACAATATTGCGGTCGAAAGAGATATTGAAACCTGTGTTCCATTTTAATGCTCCTGTTAAGTTCTTTGTTTCCACTGTAAATTCATGGCCCCAGAAATCAAAATGGCCAACGTTTGATTGTATGCTGGTAAAACCGGACTGAATTGGAATGTCAATTGCGTAAAGTAAACCGGCTGATTCTTTCTTGTAATAATCATAGGTAAAAGCAATACGGCCATTTAACAATTCAAGATCCAGGCCTACATCAAATTGCTTGGTAGTTTCCCAAGTCAGGGCGGTGTTACCGATACCGCTTAAGGTAGCACCCGGAGTAACAGTATTGTTAAATACGTAGTTCGTAGTATTGATTAAAGAAAGGGAAGTATAATCACCAATATTATAATTCCCGGTTTTACCATAGCTGGCCCTTAATTTTAAGAAACTGATTTTATCACTGTTTTTCATGAAATCTTCCTCTGAAGCAACCCAGCCTACAGAAACAGAAGGAAAGTTACCATACTTGTTAGCTGAGCCAAACCTGGATGAACCATCCCTTCTGAAAGCCAGCGAGAAAAGATACTTGCTTTCAAAATTGTAATTCAAACGTCCTATATAAGACAACAATTTTGATTCAGATGCCGCAGCCGTTCCGATCCTTGTGGTGGCTACGTTGATCCATTGAATGTCATCACTGGGGAATTGTGACGCAGCAATGTTGCTGCTTTCATTGTTAAATTTCTGAGCAGTATATCCTACGAATGCGTCGATGTTGTGCTTGCCAAAAGATTTTTCGTAACTCAGTGTATTTTCAGCTAACCAGGTTAAAAAGTAACTCGAGCCATAGCTACCTGTTGCGGGCTGCGGGGGAGCGCTGCCCAATCCACCCTGTGCTATGGAAGGGTTAAAACCCCTGGTAATGCCATTGTTGGTATTAACGTTTGCACTTATTTTATATTTTAAACCTTTCAGTATGTTGTATTCCGCAAATGCATTCGCAATTACCGTTGTATTTTTTACCGGGTTTTTTCTTTGCGTTACTATCAGGTAGTAGTTTGGATTGGCAAACATGCCTGGTTGGGAGAAAGAAATAGGATAGGTACCGTCCGGTCTTTTGTAGTTCAGGGAAGGGTCCATTAAAAATGCGTTCTGGATGATGTTACGGCCATTATCCAAACCGGGAGTAATCTGGCTGCGGCGATGTGTAAGTTCAAGGTTGAAACCCACAGTGAATTTATCAGATACATTATATATGTTATTGGCTCTGCCGGTAAACCTTTCAAAATAGGTATTGATGATAGTGCCTTCTTGGCGGTTGTAATTAAGGTTTACTGTTGACCTGAAATTTTTCTCCCCAGACGATAGAGATAAATTATAATCATGGGTAAGCGCGTCCTGCAATAGTATGTCATACCAGTTGGTTCCCGTAGTACCTGCGTATTGTGAGGGGTTCTGGTAAACTGAAGGCACTCCCCCGATGTATCCCTGGTACTTGGCGGCATCTTCATACCACTCTTTTTTGTATTGTGCAAATTCCTCCGCATTCATCAGGTCAGGTTTGCCCTGGTCGGTTACTTTGGATACTCCGACATAAGAGCTGAAATCAATACTTTTTTGTCCGGACCTTGCCTGCCGGGTGGTTACCAGGATAACACCGTTGGCTGCGCGTGAACCATACAGTGATGAAGCTGCTGCATCTTTCAATACGGTAATAGATGCTATTTCATTAGGGCTGATTGTTTCCAGCCCGCTGGTGGTTGGAAAACCATCTACCACAATCAAAGGGCCGTTACCTGCTGAAATAGATGCTGCTCCACGGATACGGAAAGACATATTAGCTCCCGGTTGGCCGGTATTATTGTTTATCTGTACCCCAGCCATTTTGCCCTGTAATTTTTGACCAATATTGTTAACAGGGATATCCTTTACTTCCGCAGTATTGATCGTACTTACCGAGCCTGTTACCTCCCGCCTTCTTTGGGAACCATAACTCAATACCACCACTTCATTGAGATTGCCACTTGTGCGTGCCAATTTAAAGTTGAGGTTAGTTGAATTACCCACTCGTATTTCCTGCGTGGTGAAACCTACCGATGATACCACCACTACAGCGGTGGCAGGGTTGCCTGTTAATGAAAAGTCACCGCTATCATTTGTAGTGGTGCCCTGGCTTGATCCCTTAAGTGAAACTGTAACTCCGGAAAGAGGATTGCCTTCGGCATCTGTAACCTTTCCCGTAATGGAGCCCTGCTGGGCAAAAAGGGTAAAGGCCGGTAAGAGGCACAGCACGAAGAGTGCCAGTGACCTTACCTGGGAATGAATGAATAAAATCTTTGTAAACATAATGGTGGTGTTTAAGATACTTTTAAGATTACTGAAGCGGTTAAACTTTACTACTTTGAGGCTGGTGTGCGATTCTTATTTTTATATCGTCAAAAAAAGAGTTTTTTGACGCAGGTCGAAGCATATCTCTGGTAAGTATGCCAGCAAATATAAATGTGGGTAGGATGCTTTACGATGTAATATGTGAAAAATTTTTTATATTTTTTGATATTTTATGTACTATTAATAGCACGAAGAAAACCGGCACGCCATAAAGAAGTTATTTATATTTAGGTTTGCTTTTATAACCTTGAACTTCCTTTGTATGCAGACTGCTCCGCCATATTATTACCTGCTGTTTTTCTTTGTTTTATTTTTTAATCTTCCTGTTTGGGCCCAGCAAAAAATTACTCAAAATAAACAAAACTCCTCCATCACTATCAGCAGCGGAACAGGAAATCTCGTACTCACCCTGCAATACAAAAACAAGTGCGTGATCAGCCATGTACAAGTAATGAAACAGGATGTGGTAACCAACAATGCCGGTGTTTACAGCGCTGTGCAACTTAATGGTAAATGGTTTACTACGGGAGATGAAATACACGAACCAAAGGTTTCTGTCTCCACTAATAAAGCAGAGATAAGCAATATCCTTTACGGAGATAAGAACAGGCCCGTTACAGAAAAATGGATCTTTAACACCTATCCCGGTTATATTGACTGGACCATCGAAAGAACCTACCCTTCACCGATGGTATTGGAAGATACCGGGTTCCCGCAATGGTCGTTTGATAGCATGCAAACCTGGACAGGTGCACTGTTGGGCACTGGCGGAGTGGCCTGGTGCAAGCTCTTTGATAAGATGAATGCCTCCCTGGCAAACCATACCGGCGAAGTGGCATTGTGGAACCAAGATAAGAATTCCGGGTTATCCATCAAGCCTGTTGAACACAAAGGGCAGGAAATGGCAGTGCGATTCAGCCGCCAGCCGGATAATAAATGGACGCTCAATTATACCGCTTCTGAAAAAAGAACCAACACCAAACATACATTAAGCCGGTTTGTCATCAACCGCCAGGATATCTGGGATACTATAACAGTAAAAGGCACCGCCAGGGTTACGTATCGCCTGACATCTTTTGATTATGACAAAACCTATTACCGGGGCGAGTTCCCCGGCTTCAACGCAAGTTCGATCAGAAGCCTGATGAATACCATAGCAAGGGTAGGTGTGATAGATGAGAAGATTATGGGTTCAAATAACTGGCATGTTGGAGAAGGTTACGCAGTGCTTCATGAACAATGGATCGCCCAGATGGGACTGGGGATTAATGACTCAAATTACCTTTCCAATTACCAGAAAACACTGGATAATTTCCGCGACAATGCCATTTCAAAAGAAGGCAGGGTTAAATCGCGTTGGGCTTATAACAACAACGACGCTGAACCCGGCACCTATGATGAAAAAGGCTTTTACGAGGCACAATGGGGCAGACTGCTGGATGCAAATACCGACCAGGTGATTAATGTGGCTGAACTTTTCCAGATGACCGGCAATTTATCCTGGGTACGCTCGCATAAGGCCATATGTGAAAAAGTACTGGCTTATCTTCTTCAACGCGATTCAGACAAGGATGGGCTGGTGGAGGCGATGACAGATTCTTACACGGAAAAAAAAGGCAGCGACTGGATAGATGTCATCTGGGCCTCTTATGAAAATGCTTTCCTGAATGCCAAATTGTACGAGGCAATTATTCAATGGGCAGAGGTGGAAAAACTTTTGGGAGATACCGGGCGGGCAACAGGTTACCTGGCCCTTGCCCGGGAATTAAAAACACGTTTCAATCAACCAATAAAAGAAGGAGGCTTCTGGGATCCTGAAAAGCAGTGGTATGTTTACTGGCGCGATAAAGATGACCGCATACATGGAAGCAACCTGGTAACCCCGGTAAATTTTATGGCAATAGCTTACGGTATCTGCGATGATAAAAGCCGGCAGGAAGCAATACTAAGTAAAATAGAATCGCTGATGCAGGAGGAAAAATTGTTTATGTGGCCAATCAGCTTTCTTCCCTTTGAAGCCGATGAAGGTTA
>JBBJOD010000415.1:0-4946 GCA_037721715.1 Chitinophagaceae bacterium
ACCAGCTTTTTTACCATACCAGATCATGCGGAGGCTGGTTTGGCTGCTGTATATGCCAGTACCCGGTTTATTGGTGATGGAGCAGGGATTTTTTCTTCGAACTGGCAATTGCTTGAGGCTCCAACGGGAACCTCCACTACAGAAACTGCGCAAAATTCAGATCTTAACAATCTTTATTCGCTTACCTATGACGGCAATACCCAGCATACTATCAATTGGTGGAATGGCATATATAGGGTCACTGCTAATGCTAACCTTGTTCTTGAAAAAGTGCCTCCCATTACTCCCATGGATGCAAATCAGAAGAAGAAGATTCTGGGAGAAGCATTATTTCTTAGATCATGGGCTTATTTTTATGCAGTCAGAATGTGGGGAGATGTTCCTTTGATATTAAAGCCCCAAACTGTAACTGCGGAAGATTTTGCGCCTACCCGTTCTCCCCAGGAAGCAGTATACAAGCAAATTGTGGATGATCTGGTAGCTGCCGAGGCGGCAGGTCTTCCATGGATGGATGTTAGCGGACGGGTTTCCCTAGCCGCTGTAAAATCTCAATTAGCCAAGGTTTATTTAACTATGGCCGGGCAGCCGTTAAATAAGGGAGCAGCCTATTATAAATTAGCTGCAGATAAAGCAAAGGAAGTAGTTGACTATGCCAATGCTAATCCTGCAATAATTAACCTATTTCCGACCTATATTGATGTTCATAAGGAAAGCTTGAAAAATAGAGTGGAGCATATTTTTATGCTGCAGTATAATACACTGGTAGCAGGCAATCCAATGGGCAACATGTTTCCTAATTTTAAACCTGTTACATTTCAAGGTCCTTCCGGTACCGGTAGCACCATTCCAACCCCTGCTTTTTATAATTCTTATGAACCCGGTGATCTGCGGGCCAAAAACCAGGAAGGCTATTTCTATACCAGTTATTATACCAATGGAAGTGGCGCGCCTTTTGATTTGGGTGCCCCCTATATTTTTAAGCACTTTAATACTACTTCAAATGGTTTTGCCGGAATGCCGGGTTCACGTAATAACAACCTTAATGTGCCACTGATCAGATTTGCTGAAGTACTGTTAATATATGCAGAAGCTCAAAATGAAGTAGCAGGCCCTGATATGGCAACGTATACTGCCTTTAAGCGGATTAGGGATAGGGCCCAGCTTGTTACACCTGGCATGGGTACTTATACCAAGGATACCTTCCGGGAAGCTGTTTGGAAAGAGCGCTGGCATGAGCTATGTTATGAAGGGATCACCTGGTTTGACATGGTACGACTTCGTAAGGTATTCAACGAAACCAGCAAGGGGTTTGATAATTTTGTCGGACATGTCAATAAAAGCACAAATCAGGCTTTGCAGGCTAAACATTTATTATTTCCTTTGGGAATCCAGGAAATGAATAATAGCAAAAATTTAAAGCCACAAAACCCTGGGTATTGAGTGTCACGAACATGATTTGTGGGCACCTACACGCGGGTTGTGTTTGGATGTGAGTAGAAAGGTTCTAATGCGCAATTAAGAGAAAAAACCCGTTTATGAGGTTACTTGATGAGGTGATAATAACGGCAGCAAGAAGCCATGATATAGCTCGCCGCGCCGGTTGACGTGCAAGCCTTTGCGACCAGTTAACGTCTCCGCAAAAGAAGGCAATCGGCTTTGGTCAGATGCTTTACATCGTTTTACCAACGACCGGTAGGAGGTTCGTTTTAACAGGTGGATATTTCTGTGCCTGACCAGGAAACTACAAAACTTGTGACCATCCTGGTTGCCTAGGTTCAAATTTTGCTGTTAGTAGACGAGCTAAGCAGGAACTGCTGCCATTGTTGCGCGCTGGCGCAGTACCGGTGCTGTAAGGATGATCAACCCAGCTAGTACCATGATAAGAAATAAAATCAGGAAGTAATCT
Organism: Chitinophagaceae bacterium; assembly: GCA_037721715.1. Classification (GTDB taxonomy): domain Bacteria; phylum Bacteroidota; class Bacteroidia; order Chitinophagales; family Chitinophagaceae; genus JADCRZ01. Next base: position 1,907 of record JBBJOD010000415.1, read on the forward strand.
TTCCAGTAGATACTCAAAGCAATAACACTTAAAATGTAAACGGCTGTCGTAACTTCTAACCAGTTGACAAATGTCCACTGGTTTTCAATATAAGTCCCGGTTTTTATTCCGGATGATTTCGGTGTGCGAACAAATGGACTCGAATGCCCAAATAATCCCTGGATAACGGCTAAACTGTTTTGGACAGACAGAGCCATAAAAACAGCCAGAAACAGGGGGAGATATTTCCAAAACAATTTGCGAGGCATGGTGGAGAGGGTTCCGTAATAATAGTAAGTACACAATATCGGCAGTGTGATGCCAGTAAACAACAAGACATTGCTTAACTGGCGAAAATCGGGGAAATAGTTTCTAGCGGCAAGAATAGGTGCCGTCATAAGGATATTGCCCATAAGCGCCAAAAAAGATATGCTGCTTAAGAGGTGAAAGGCTGCATGTAATTTTTTATAAGCCGGAATCTGGAGATTAATAACGCGCTTCAGATGTTTAGAGGCGGTTTGCGCCATACCTTTCGCCCACCTGAACTGCTGCGTTTTAAATGCAGTGATGTCTGCCGGCAATTCAGCGGGAACGGTAATTTCGTTGTCATAATGGAATGTCCATCCTTTCAATTGTGCCCGGTAAGAAAGTTCCAGGTCTTCCGTCAATACATCTCCGTTCCAGCCGCCCGAGTCGAGTATACACTGTCTACGCCATACACCGGCCGTACCATTAAAATTCACAAAATAACCCGCTGCCGCCCTGCCATGCTGCTCAAGGCTAAAATGGCTGTCCAGTAGAAAGGCTTGTATAACAGTAAGGGGATTCTCTGTCAAATTATGGTGAGTCCATCGGCCCTGTATACCGCCTACCTTTGGGTCTGTAAAATAGGCGGTCATTCTTTCGAGGAAATCGGATGCCGGTTCAAAGTCTGCATCAAAGATGGCGATCAGCTCACCGCCACAGTGTTCCAGTCCGGCCTGAAGGGCCCCTGCTTTGTAGCCTGACCGATCTTCCCTGCGTAAAATATTTATTCGGACACCTTGTTCAATGAGGGTGTCTGCGGCGTTGCTGATTATCCTCGAAGTATCATCGGTTGAGTCATCGAGCACCTGGATATCGTATAAAGTTTTTGGATAATTCAGTCTTCCAAGGGCAGCTAACAACCTTGCAATTACATAGCGCTCGTTATAAACAGGCACTTGTATGGTTACCGTGGGTAATATTTGGAAGGCTGGGGAACGCCTTTTACCGGCTAAAGGTTTTTTTTTGGCTTGCCAGAGCAGGTGCAGTTGAAGCGCGCTGCCACACAGGAACCAAACACAACAAAAGAAATAAAATGCCAAACATACTATAGCTACCCAAAACCACATACCGGTACTTTTGGGAAGAGGTGCAAAAGTAGTGCCTGTAGTTATAACGCCAACCTTGTGAAGCATTTTGTGCTAGGCACAGGCGGTGGCTGCAGACCTTGATGGTAAAGTTACCTATATAGACGTCTCCTACTCCTTAATCGAATAGCTCGCAAGCCGGACCAATGGACGGTGTGGTTCGCCAGGCGAAGACAGTGGGATAATCCAACAATGATATTTTGCTCTTGTGTATATCTTTGTCTGAAGTTTTTTAATCGCTATATTTTCTTGTTTGATTGAGTGAACGACTAATAAATGAAGATCGATTCGATAACCGGCTTCAAAGAAATGCCCGCCTTGACCCATGGGATGAAAAGTTGCCTTTGCTAAAATTGTGAACTTATGAACCAGGAATTAAACATGCGCCAAAATATCAGTAAATGGTTCAATGAGCACACTCACGTAGAAAGAGATATTATTTTTCCTGTTCCAGTATCGACTGCGGTACATCGTTTAAAAATCGGATTTGCTTCTCCAAAAAGAATATCAAAGGGATTTTTCCAGGCTAGTTACAAATATACCGGCGAGGTAAATGAAACGGAAATTACCGTGCATTTTACTGTTACGGCAAGATCCAGCCTTAAATACCTGATGCATGGCAAATTCTTTACGCATCCAAAGGGTTCGCATATTAAAATGGTCGTAAAACCGGAGCCTGCCTTTTTATTTTTAATTACCCCCCTGATACTCTTTCTTCTTGTAGCATTTTTTCAACGAGGAGTTGTGTTCACAGTAGTTACGGGGTTGTTTTCAATGATGTTTTATCCAATCATGTTATGGCACCTGAACGCTGCTGCTAATAATGTGTCTTCTTTGGTTAGTGGAATTGTTGCAACACCTTCCTCGTTTTCTGATGATGCGTATCACGCTGAGGAGCCAAGATTTTGAATCGCAGGCCATGCTTGGGTGAATGGCCGCGGCATGCGGAGCTAGTTTAGGGCATCGTACATTTTGGCCAGCTTAAACCGCAGCGGGTACAACCTGGGCACATTCAGTGATAAAAATTATTATTGCGATCGCGTAGACAATTTAAGTATCCTTTGTAAACAAAAGGTTTCATTTAATTGGTAATATCGCTAATATTGCTCCTTATCACGTGCTCTGGCCCATACCTGCAACGGTCATCCTTACCAATACACTAGGCAAAATCAACCAGAATGCAAAACAGGACGGAGCCGATAGAAATATTCCTCCTATAACAGCACCTATTAATTAATCGCTGTAAAAAAATGTAAATGAAAAAAAGCGCTTTTCTTGGTTTCACACCCCTGCTTTTATGGCTGGCCGTATCCTGCGGAACCAAACCGCGGTATGCAGGACCATTGTCACCTGAAGAATCACTTAAAACATTTCATTTCGCGGAAGATTTCAAGGCAGAAGTGTTTGCTGCCGAACCTTACGTGATCGATCCGGTATCGATGGAATTCGATGAACAGGGCGACGCCTATGTGGTGGGCATGCCGGATGCCTATAAACCCGATTCTACGAAAGGCAAGGGAAGCATCGTACTGTTGAAAGACGGGGACGGTGATGGCCGAGCGGACACTTCCATTGTCTTTGCCGATCATTTGAGAGAAGCGTCCAGCATCTTGCCCTGGAAAGGCGGTTTGCTGATCGCTGCCGCGCCCAACATCATGTATTATAAGGAT
>JBBJOD010000416.1:0-4943 GCA_037721715.1 Chitinophagaceae bacterium
ATCAGAATAAATAATTATAAAGCGATCCGGGCCAGTGGCTACCAGGCCTGTATAGCCGCAGGATACGGCGTATTGTTCCTGCAGGCTCTGGCTTTCATAAGGCAGCATTTCCAGGGGATCTGTCCAGGCTGCCTTTGCATCTCCTTGCATGAATCGAAGCTGAACACCGGGTCTGCCGGATGCAAGTACAGTAACGCCGTTTTTTAACAGCAACAGGCGGGGAAGAACTCCTGCCGGGGCTATCACCCGGGGTTTCGTCCAGGTAAGTCCCATATCGACGGACCTGCTGGCATAAAGAGGGCCATTTCCGACACCGTTGGTAACACCGTCACCATCAGCTGAGCGGATAACGCATAGAAGAGAGCCGTCGGCTAATATTTCATAAGCAGGTTCTGAGAATCCGATACGGTCTGCGTACATGGAATCAAGCGATGTATCCGGCGTAAAACTGATTCGGCTTTGTATTTTCCAGGAGTGACCGTTATCAGTTGACCTGTAGAAAACAACGCCCATTTGTTTATCGAGCACACCATCTTCTTTCAGGTAGAATCCCGGGTAAACACCGGCAAGTACCGATTGGTCGGGCATCGTATGCAGGTCGCCCCACCATACAACCGGTACAAGGTCGCGCGAACTATATCTAACGCCCATCGGATCATCAAGAGAAGCCCGTTCCTGTTTCCATTTGCCTGTTCCACTTTTAAGACGAGTAAGAAAAACACCGTTTCTTTCTTCGGGCATTTCCTTCAACCTGTAAAAAGTAAAGTTGGTTTTCCTGTATTTAAAATTGGTTTTACCAACGGGTGGTGGCATGTTGAGTTCAGAAATCTTAATCGGTTTAGGATCTACCACTTTGATAATATCGCCGTTCGGCAGGGTGTACCCGTTGAGAACGGAAGAATCCGGGATACCTGCTTTCCACGTGTTGCCTGCGTCACCAGATAGCGACGAGCCTACAGCATTGGTGCCGTATGATTCAATGGCATCGGCATGCATACTCCACTCAGCGTGAAGTGTTCCATCTTTCAATCGGGTAATGGTCGGAAACTGGTAATATCCCCATTTTTGAGGTTTGTCAGCAACTACGATTACCCGGGGTTTTGTTAAGCGGATACTGAAAAGTGCAGCACCACCGCGTTTATAATTTATTAAGGTTTCATTGAAAGCAGGGATGCCAAATGTTACGAGTTTAAAAGACCTGTTATTTTTTTCATTCCATGTCTGCGTGAGTAGTGGGCTTTGGGTGCTGCTTTTACGAAGACTGGTACAACTTATGACTAATCCGAAAATTATAAGACAGGAGAATCTTTTCCAGTTCATTTTTGGTATTTAGGGATCGATGAAATTATTATAGGAGCGCTGTTCAAAATTTTCAGTAACACTTTACTTCAATTTAAATATACACCTGGAAGGTTAGATGGCAGGGTAAGGGTTAGAAAGACAGGCGTTCCAATAATTTTGGCTCAGTAAATTGTTGACCGGAAAACTTACCTGGATGCTTAAAACGTAGTGCGCCAATGGCGCTTCCTGCTCCCTCCTGGTAAAAAATAATCATTACGCTTCCGTCTTTTAGTTCTATGGTGGAAGGATATGCACCCGGGCTCTTGTCAACCCAGTAAGGCCCCTCCCAGTTTTTACCCTCATTGCTGCTGATTTGTAAAGCAGTATAAGGCGTTCCGGCTGCCAGGTAACCGCGGCAGGAGAGTAAGATCTCTCCCGAAGACAAACGCGTAAAGGAAGGTGCGTCACCATAAAATCCAATGTCTTTCAAAGGCGACCAGGAAGAACCAGCATTGGTGCTGGTAGTATATTGCATGGGTGTTTTTTCTTTAAAATGGCCCCTGATGGCTGCATACACTGAACGATCTTTTAACTCTATTACATCTGTTTCATTGACGGTAAATTTCGATTCAAGTCCTGCTGCTATTACTGGCCCCCAGGATATACCTTTGTCAATCGATTTTACAAATCCTATACTTGTCCTGTTTGTTTTCTTGTCTACAATTGTATATACAGGCTGCATAATGGAACCATCCCGCATCTCACGCGCGGGCGCTGAGCAAAACCATCCCTGGACCACAACCTGTGAAGACCTGCTCCAGGTGCTGCCGTTATCACCGGATCGAACAATACGCACCGTGCCATGCTTCATAGAATCAATGACCAGGTTAAAGAATGAGCATAGAACAGTGCCGTCAGCTAACTGACTTAAATGGGCATCGCGGTTGTCTTCCGCATCATCGTACAATAACTGGGGAGTACTCCATGTTTTACCTTCATCCGTTGAGCGCACAAAACATATCCTTCCCGCGTTCGGATACTTTGAACTGTTCTTGGTTATATGACTATCGCCGGAGTAGAATGCAGCCAGTATTTCTCCATTTTTCAGGCGGAGGGCATCTGGAAAAGCCTGGTAGTCGCCGGCTACCCCACCCTTCGAAATAACCTGGTAAGGAAGAGTATCCCTCGCAACTTTAGAAACTGATAACAGCTTTTGCGGCGGCTGAATGGCCATTACCTGGCTGTGAACCAGAACGAAAACTGCTCCGATAAACATCCTGTTTTTAAACGGCATTTTCATAAAGAAAAGAGTTTAATGTTATACGTGAAAAGGTGTAACATCACTTCCTTGTCTAAGTACACCATTATCAAATATAGCTTTCTGCCTGTCATCGGGTTGCTACTTTCCTATGCTTTTATAATACTTTTTTTCAGAAGAAGCAAACCACTGATATGGGCCGCAGGTTGATGCAAGCATTTCAATGAACTGATAAATTTTTATCATCATTATCCCACAACCTGTATATTATTTCAATAGGTTATGAGACTGTTTTCATTCCCCAAATCATGAAGGTTCATACCAACTTTAAAAGATTATACTATAAATCCAAATAAAAGTAGAAGGTTTCTCTTAGTGTTAAAATTAGATTTGTACAAAGCGTTCTTCCTTTCTTCTAAGTAGTCGTTTTTACGACCACTGCTTCGTAGCAATCAAAACCAAAACATCGAAAATATGAACCGGTACGGGCATTAACAGAGGCAAAAGATTTTATAACTGTTGCCTAAAGATTTTTCACCACTAAAATATTGAATATGATTTTTCCAAAAACTAATTTTCGTTGCAGACTTATGAGGTATGCTTTCCATGTAGTTTTATTATTAACAGGTATGTGCCCGCCAACATTCGCGGAGGAGAATTACAATGGTTTACATAATGCCGGCGATACTCCGGTTAAGGCAGTTACCACGCAGAATGCTGACCTGGTTATAAAAGGAAAAATACTAAATGAAAAAGGCGAACCACTTGCTGGAGTCAGCATCAACATTAAAAATACGAATCGGGGAACTACAACTGACAATGACGGTAACTTCGGCATGGATGTTCCCTCGGCCAATTCAGTGCTGGTAATAGGCTTTGTTGGATATATTACCAAGGAAATTACTGTTGGCAACCAAGCCGTTATTAATGTAAGCCTCGCCCAACAAGTAAACAACCTGGATAATGTTGTAGTAATTGGTTATGGCGCCCAGTCAAGAAGAACCATTACAACATCGGTTACAAAGCTCGACCCTAAGGTTTTAGAAAATGTACCCTATACCAATGTCACCGGTGCCATGCAGGGTACAATGTCTGGCGTTCGCGCACAGGCTACAACAGGTCAGCCGGGAGCTCCGTTAAGGATCGTTGTCAGGGGCGGAACATCTATTGACAACCCGAATGCCGCTGGTCCTTTGTATATAGTGGATGGAGTGATTCGTCCCGATGTAAATGACATTGCCCCTGAAGACATTGAATCTTTACAGGTGTTGAAAGATGCCGCTGCCACAGCAATATATGGTGCGCGGGGCTCCAATGGAGTTGTTTTGCTTACCACCAGGTCGGGTAAAGCAGGTACGCCTCGTGTCACGTATTCGTATGACCTGAATTTCTCGGCACCTGGTAAATCGTTACAGCGTGCTTCAGCAAGAGATCACATCTATTATGGCAGGCTGGCCTGGAAGTATAATCTTGACAAGGGCCATACCAACACGGCAGTTTACAATACCCAGGTCAACGGTGCGGGCGCAGTTGGAACCGGCAATGACCTTACCAATAAAACAAACTATACAACCCAGTTTCTTTCCCCTCTGAACCAGCATAAATTAAATGAAGGATGGCAGAGTATGCCTGATCCTCTTGACCCCACTAAGACCATAATATTCAACGACACGGATTTCGAGGACCTGATGTTACAAACAGGAATTACTCATAATCACCACGTGTCTCTGACAGGGGGTTCGGAAAAAGCAAATTTTAGCCTCGGGGCCGGGTACATGAAAGCCGATGGAACGGTGATCACTACCAGGTATGACCGCGTTACACTTAACCTGAACGGAAACGTTAACGTCAGGGATAACATTAAGGCTTTCGGGCGTGTGATGTTCAGCAGTGCAGGAAACACGCTGGCTCTTCCGGCAGGAGGTGTAGGTACACAACCAGACCAGCTTTTTTTCAGGTATACCAGTCTTGCCTCCAGCGCGAAGTTGAGGTTTGAGGATGGCACCTTATCTCCGGGAGTTGGCCAGGGAATTGGAAATCCTGTATATTATTTAAACCGGAGAGATGACAAAACCACTTCAAATAAATTTACCCTCGTTACAGGTTTTAGCTGGACCATCTTACCAGGTTTATCTTTTGATCCGCAGGTATCACTTTATAAGGCGGTAGACAATACCCGGCAGTTTCAACCCAGTTACCTGGTTGGTGGAGATGTTACAGTCACCACGCGCCCTTCCAGGAACAGGGACGATATCAATACACAATACCAGGCAGATGCCATTTTAAGGTACACAAAAGCCATTTCCGATCACAACCTGGAAGCAAGCGCGGGTTTTTCCTACTTTGAAAGAAACGCCTATATATCAGATTTCAACGGCGTTGGTTCCCCTACTGATCTTGTGCC
>JBBJOD010000417.1:0-4929 GCA_037721715.1 Chitinophagaceae bacterium
TTAGGTTCTATTTCCATTATCAGAAAAACCGAAAAAATATGATTCGGCTGATAAGTATTACGGTAATATTTTTTTTAATATACCTGGTAGCGTGGTTAACGCTCAGCGACTACAGAAATCTTTTTCCCTCATTTTCTACTTTGTTTACCTGGTTCCTGGTTGGAGTGATCGTTTACGCATTTTATTTGATTTTGAAAAGATCTAAAAATTCCATTACCCCTGCAAGAGGAAAGAGTTGGCTGTATGGTATACTGGGAGGCGCCACAATTGTTTATTTATTTAAAAGATTTTTTGGAATAGTAAGCGTAAAATTTTTTTTATTTTCAGACAATTTGCTACGCATTTCTGAAGAGATTCCCCCACCGGTCATGTGGGCGCTCCTCGGCTCATTCATTGGATTGACAGCAGGCTGTTTTATTGCCTGGAAAAAATACAAGCTTGATTTCAAAGTTAATTTCATTCCGATCGGAATAATCCTGGTATTCCTGGCTTTGCTGGTTGCATTTAACAATCCCTTCGAAACGATTGCTTCTGCCACCGAACGAAAAAACGAGTATGCGTATGCGTATGTTTCAATAAATGTTAGCAGCAGCCTGCCCGAATTCAGGAACAATACTTATTCAGCAGCCAACCTGGTAGATCTGAACGACAACACAGCGTGGATAGATGATGGCAAACGTGCCGGCATTGGTGAGCAGGTTGATTTCACTTTTGAAAGAGATAAAATAACTTCATTGCAGAATATTTCCTGCATAGGTTTTAAAATCAAAAACGGATACAATAAATCACAAAAAACCTGGGAAGATAATAACAGGGTAAGGCTGTTAAATGTCTACCATAACAACAAAATGGTTGAACGTATTACAGCCAGTGACCTTTACAAGAAATGGGAAGAAATCGCCATTATGCCCATATCGGTAAGGCCTGGCGATGTAATAAGTGTTCATATAAGTTCATTCTATGCCGGAAATAAAATGCCAGCCCAAACGGCTATCACAGAACTGGTTCCCAGGATTGAATATGAACGTTAAACAGCCGCGAATAAGCGTAATTTGAAAAGAAAGCACGGAGGCAGGGAGTCACTAAAGAAACACTGTGTAACTCCATGTTTCACCTATTGCCTTGGTTAAAATCGTCTTAGTTTTCTACAACATATTATATGGAATGTGGTAACACCCACCTCCAACACCGCTAATTACTTTCAAAAATCTTCATCAGCACTTTTTCATCTTTAGTAAGATCCGTTTTGTTGTTGTCATCTTCAATCGAATCCAGTTCTTTCGTGTATAATTCCAGACTTTTCTTTTCGTACAAGGAGATTATTACCGGGTGAACATAATACTTTTTACAAACTGTACGTGTATTACCCAATAATTTAGACACTGCATCTAACGCAGCAACGATATTCTTTTTAGATTGTGTTTCACTTTCGCTCAATGCCATATTCTTAAAGGCCATTAAAGCCTGCACTGTTCCGGCCCAGGTTCTGAAATCTTTTGCGGTAAAGTCTCCGCCGCTTATTTTCCTGATATACTCGTTAACCATCCCTGAGTCAATGGTTCGCTTTTCTCCTTTTTCATTGATATATTGGAACAGTTCTTTCCCGGCTATGTCTCTGCATTTTTTAACAATATTAGCCAGGCGTTTACTTCTAATACTAATGTCATGGCAAACCCCTTTTTTGCCTTTGAATGAAAAACGTATGTTCTGACCGTCAATAGCTACGTGTTTATCTTTAAAAGTTGTGAGTCCGAAAGAGCCGTACAGTTTTTTATAAAAGCAATTCCCAACTCGGATATTCGTACGTTCCATTAGTCTGACCACAGTCGCCAGCACCTTGTCTAACGGCAGGTCTGGCAATGTAATATCCTTTTCCAGGTGAAACCTGATTGCAGGAAGCACCTTTCCAAACTCGTTGAGCCGATAAAATTTTGTGTGATTACGAAGTGAGTTCCAAAGAGGATGGTAGCGGTACTGCTTTCTTTTCTTTGTATCTATACCGGTAGCCTGCAGGTGTCCGTTGCCCACTGCGCAAACCCAAACATCTTCCCACGCCGGAGGTAATACAAGGCCTTTTATTCTTTGCAGCGTAGCTTTATCTCTTACTTTTTTGTTTTGGTAAAAATACTCAAAAGCGTTTCCTTTTTTAAGGCGTTGAATGCCAGGTTCGGTATTACTAACATACACCAGGTTTACCGCTTCGGCGCATTTTACTGCGTCCTTGATTATATTTCCAATCTTTCTTTTTGGCAGGTCGATAATTACTTCCTCTTGTGCTGGCATATAAATCAATTATCCATTAACGATTTCTCCGCCGTTGGGATGAATTACTTGTCCGGTAATGTAAGAAGAATCATCATTACAGGCAAGAAACAGGTAGCTCGGTGCCACTTCTACCGGTTGTCCCGAGTGTTTCATCGGAACATCACTGCCATGTTTGGCAACTTTTTCAGCATCAAAACTTGCAACGATAAGTGGTGTCCAGATGGGTCCCGGAGCCACCGCGTTTACCCGAATGCCTTTTTCAACCAGGTTGGTAGACAGACTACGGGTAAAGGCAAGAATAGATCCTTTAGTGCTGGCGTAATCAATCAAACTTGCACTACCGCGGTAGGCGGTTACTGAAGTGCTATTAACGATTGCGCTACCTTTTGCCATATAGGGTAGCACTGCTTTTACGAACCAGAACATTGCGAAAATATTGGTGTGAAATGTTTTTTGTAACTGCTCTGTTGTGATGTCTTCAATGTTTTTTTGATCAAACTGAACAGCCGCGTTATTTACAAGAATATCAATTTTTCCAAATTCCTGTATTGCCTGATGTACGGCCTCTTTACAAAAGTCTTCGTGGGTTATGTCGCCTGGAATTGACAAACATTTACGACCATACCTTTCCACGTGCTCACTGGTTACTTTTGCATCTTCATGCTCATTCAGGTAAACGTTTATGATATCTGCTCCTTCTTTTGCAAACAACACGGCAACTGCCCTTCCTATGCCACTATCTGCGCCCGTAATGAAAGCTATTTTATTTTGAAGTTTGCCCGATCCTTTGCGGTCCGGATTATCAAAAACCGGGTTGGGATTCATGTCTTTTTCCGATCCCGGTAATTCCTGTTCCTGGGGCTCCCTAATCACTTTTTGCTCAGTATTTTTTTGCATAAACCTATTTTTTATTTGACTTATAAAAGATTTATGCCCCCGCAGAAAGTTTAATGTATTAACGGATCATGAATAAGCAGTTAAACAATTTCGCCTGGGTGATTCCACAAAAAAAGCCATTGAAAAATCAATGGCTCGAAAAAGTCTTTTCCTCCTGGTTTATTCAAGAATTGCCTGTACATCCCGGTCCTCTTTGGCAACGAGCTTGATGAAATCATCATATTTACCCTCATCGTCATGATTGCTATATACTCCGTAAGCATCCATGCTGTAACCGATAAGTCCGTCGCTTGCTTCTATGAGGTATATTATTGACGAGTCATCTGGATTTGAATCACCTTCAAACCGGAATGTTTTTATTATTTTTAAATCATCAGGGTTGTAAAATTTACCCTTGCCGGCAGTAAATCCTTCTGGCGTCATTATGAATTCATTATCCTGTCGTTTAAGTCGAAGTTTTTCAAGGATAGTACTGGAACTGGTCATTTCAGATGGTTTCTCCATATTATAAAGTTTTATGAGTTATGCTTATATGTTAAACTAATGTACTGATAGTGGTGCATATAATCTGAATTCTGAGTATCAATTTAGTAATTAATTAATTTAGAATATGTCTAGGTAGGAATTAGTTCCCCGTTAAAGTTCATGACCTTTTAACTTATTATACAAGGTCTTCCTGTCGATTTTTAGAATTTCGGCGGCTTTTGTTTTATTAAAATTTACCTGCTTCAGCACATTCATGATCGTCTCATATTCGGCATGCGACGCCGCATTGCGTAAGTCAGACTCTTTATTAATAACAACCGGGGCCACATGACCCGTTTCAGGGGGTGCGGTAATAACCGTGGCATTTGTAATTTCCCAGGGCAATGTTTTAGAAGAGATCAATTTTGCGGTAGTGAGCAAAGCTGCCCGACGAATTACATTCCTGAATTCCCGGAGGTTGCCCGGCCAAGTATAATCCATGAACAGTTTAGCCACTTCAGGTTCAAAACCTTCTATGTCTTTGTTTAATTCGCCCAAAGCCTTTTGTAAGAAGAAATCGGCGAACAGCGGTATGTCATCTTTTCGATTACGCAATGGTGGAATGATAATGGAAAATTCGTTGAAACGATGATAAAGATCTTCTCTGAATTTTCCTTTTCGATATGCATCCTGGAGATTTTCATTCGAAGCGACGATTACTCTTATATCCAGGCTCATCTCTTTACTTCCTCCAACTCGTCTAAACTTTCTTTCCTGTACTACCCTTAGCAGTGCGGCCTGTATCTCATAGGAAAGGTTTGTTACTTCATCAAGAAACAAAGTACCACCATTTGCCATTTCAAAATGGCCCTCTTTGTCATTCATAGCACCCGTAAAAGCTCCTTTCACGTGTCCGAAAAGCTCACTACCTGCCAATTCTTTTGACAGGGTGCCGCAATCCATTGCAATAAAAGGCTTATCTCTTCTATCGCTGTACTGATGAATTGTTTTTGCCACTACTTCTTTTCCGGTACCGCTTTCACCATACAAAATGATGCTGTAGTTAGTAGGAGCCACTAATTCAATCTGCTTATACAATTCACGGGTCGCTGACGCCTGGCCTACCAGGAATTCACCGTCAAAGGCTGCAGGATGGTTTTTTTTCTTTGTAACTGAGACTACCGCCTGGTTGACGTCGGTTTTTTGTTCAACCGAAGAGGATGTAGTTCCTTTCAGTGCCTTGCTTATTACATTGAGCACTTCATCTGGTATCAGTGGCTTTGTGATGTAATCAAAAGCGCC
>JBBJOD010000028.1:0-17568 GCA_037721715.1 Chitinophagaceae bacterium
TACATTGTTGATTGAGTAGTTCGAGATAAGCAGCGGTTATTCCGTTGCCGCAGGTGAAAAGGCGATGATAGTAGTACAAAATAGCGGTAAAAAAATCATTCTAGTGTATTGACAATTTAATTATGTAACAAAATGTTTGCATAGCCTTTTATTGGCATCCTGCCGGGTAAATGTCCATGCGATTTGTTTATTGGCTTCATTGCGTTTATTAACCCATGCCTCAACTTCTTTTTTCAGTGAGAGTTGATTCGCAATTCTACCTCCGGTGCATTGTCTATCCATAACATTTATTTCTATTTCTGCCATGTTAAGCCAGCTTGCATGTTTGGGGGTATAATAAAATTCAATCCGCTCCAGCAGTTGATTTGCTTTTTTCTTTGAAAAGGTTTCGTAAAAGGAAGTGGCAAAATGGGTGTTTAAGTTATCGGCCACTAATTTGATTGATGTTGCAGCTGGATAATGATTTTCCAACAAGTCTTTAATGAAATGAGCGTAATCAGGCTTAGTTCTTGTTTCCGTAATTTTTATAACTCTTTTGCCGCCCTTAGGTTCAACAGCAACGAACAGGTTGCAAGTGCCTTTTCTTTTATATTCATAATCATACTTGCCAGATGAGCCCGGCTTCATGGCTATCGCCTTACGACTATCTTCCAGGAATTGCTTGCTTTTCTCATCAACACATATCACTGGTTCCAACTCGTTGTAGTCACGTTTATACAAATTTAATAGTGCATACATCCGTTCCCTATACTCTTGAGTGATTTCCTGAATACACCACATCTTTCTTAACCAAGGCTTACATTCGTTTTTTTTAGAATCAGGCGAACCGTTTCGCGATTGATTGTTTCAAAGCCTTCCTTCTTTTTGAGCTCTTCCGTCAAGGAGCGTATTGTCCAACGCCTTGCTCCGGTAGCACTTTTACTGCACGCTAATGAAACCAATTCAGTTTCATGTTTCATCGAGTACTTAGTAGGTTGGCCAGGCCTTTCCGCCTCTACCAACGCTTCGGCAACACCCCATTCAAGATATTTTTTCTCCGTACGCCAAATTGTCGTCCTGTCAACATCCAAAAAATCAATAATGTCGCTTATGCTCTTCCCTTTGTTCAACAGTAACAATATGTTAGCCCTATTAATCTCTCGAAGACTCTTGTAACCTGCAATCTTAAAATCTTTCAAAAATTTAATTTCAACAGGTCGAAGTTTGATGTTCTTTTTCATATTCAAATTATTATCTCTCGTAAAGATAACAATTCAATATATGTTTCTAAACTAAATTGTCAATACACTAGCCCACAAGCACAAGTCGTCACCTCGCGTGTTACCATATAGTCGCTATTTTCTACCTGTATATGTGTGGTGCAGGGCATACAGGGGTCAAAGCTTCGGATTGCTCTTAAAATATCAATGCCTTTAAATTTCTTATCCGGATTATTCAGATCAATATTTTCTAAGATCGGTGTATTTAGCACGGCTTCTTCATATGGCCCAGGCGTACCCCACGGTGTATTAGGCGAAGCGTTCAATGTTGATGGTGTCAGTATCTGGTAATTGGAGATGGCTCCGTCATCGATGATCAGGTGATGCGTTAGAAAGCCGCGGCCTGCGCCCCAGAAGCCTACGCCGATCTGGGTGCCTTTTTTGGGAATCGTAAAAGGAGTGCTCATGCTGGTCTCTCCTTTCCGTAGAAAATCCATTGCCATGTACCAGTTGTCCAGCGCCACCAGGGCGGAATATGGAATGCAGAACGCCCTGGCTCTGTTGCGTTCAAAAGCATTCCATACTTCTGGAATATGCCATTCCATGGTAGTAGCCGGCATATTGTGTTTGGGCATATGCAATATCATGCTGTGGCCTGTTGGTTCTACAAACCTGCGTGACACAACCTTGTTGGCTTTGGCGGTGATGTATAAACGTGCATAGGCACCCGCTTCCACGGAATTGCGGTCCCAGGTCGGACAGGTATCCCAGGTGTATCTGTCACGCCAGCTTTGCTTGCCGGGCTTTGCAATGGTTTCTTTGTTCCAGGGATGGTTCGGGCTCAAAGGGCTTCCTTCTATATCCGTTTTAAAGCGGTGGCCATCCCATTTTTCGTAGTAGGAGTGCTCCACAAATTCTTCCAGTCCTACATTTATTTGCTTTAGGCTGGTAGTGACCAATTCACCATCAATTAAAACACCCGGTGTCGACCAGCGTGCATTCCCCCAGGTATCGCAATTTTTGTAAGTAGCATCATAGTAATCAGGGTGATCCCAGACACCGGTTTCAATCATGGTGGCGGGCCTTGCACCACATTTTGCATAATCAGGATTACAATCCAGGAAAAAGTCAAACACATCATCCCAAAGCCCTACTACTTTTTGTCCGTAATCAAAGAATTTAATGAGGCGTTGGTATAATTCATTTAAAACGGTGATATTAATAGTTACCGAAAGACCACCGGGAATAACCGATTGCGGATGCGGATATTTACCACCGATCAACACATAAGCTTCGCGGGCAACACGTGTCATTTCCAAAGCCTCAATATACAATTTACCGGTCAGGGGATTGAGGTCATGCATGATGTCAATCATCATTTTATAACCATGAGCGGCAGAGTTTTTTGCAGACGTTATCTGCGCTTTTGCTACAATTTCCGGATTGGTTTCGCTAACCAGTTGTTCCGAGTAATCGGGCCCTGAAAGAAGGAACAAATGCAGCGGATGGTCGTACAGGTATTCCAATGCCAGCAGCATATTGCGCATGACTATTGCAAGCGGAGGAGGCTTTATGTCCAAAGCCATTTCTATTGCGAGCGCGGATACGGTCGAATGCACGCCTCCGCAAACACCGCAGGCACGGCTGCTGATATAAGCCGCATCAAGCGGGCTCCTGCCTTTCAAAATGATTTCATATCCACGAAATAAGGTTGCCATCGAATTTGAAGAGATTACCTTCTTATTTTGCAGATCCACCACGCTGTGAAAAGCGAGGGCGCCGGCGATTCGGGTTACGGGATCGTAATCCACATTTTTTAAAAATCCATTTTTCCCCAAAAGGTCTTTGAGCTTATCCTCATGTTTGCCCAGGTCAACCACCTCGTAAGAATACGGATTAGCAACCCCTTCTTTTAGCGTAGCGTTGCCGTGCTCATCAAACTCTATCGGCAGATTTTTAAAACACATAATTTCTTGTTTACAATTTTAAAACCCTTGCAATAGAAGCAAGATGTGAATTTACAGATGATAACCCGCCATGCAACTGATCCAATGCGCCATTGATGGTAGTGAGGCAAGCCATTAAAGGAGCGGTATCACTCTCAATTTTTTGCAAGCCACCGGCCAGTTCTTTTAAATGCGCGGCAGCCTTGAATAAATAGATGATCACTCCTACCAGGTATACCACCAACACCAGCACTACAAGTGCTACAATAATGAGTGTGGCGATGAAAAGATAATCTCCCATGTCAATTAAATTTTGCTGCCCTGCCGGCCATAGTTACTGCTATGGTTTCGGCGCTGGCGTTTATTTTTCCTGCACTGTTTAATATATCTGTTGCTACTTCTATAGTGCTGTTCAATGCTGTGATATGACCTGTATTTCCTGCTATGCCCAAACCTGCTTCTTTCATTTCTCTCAGATACCGTTCAATGTTTTTTGCCGCCATAAACGTTTTATGCAGGAGCCTCACAATAAAAGGAAATAATATCAGCGCAACAGCTAAAACAATTATCCACAGAATATATACGATACCAGGCATGACTATACGTTTTTTTGATTTAATGCGGCTACAATGGTTCCTTCCAAATGTTCGTTCACTACTTTTAATCCGGCGCCGGTGTTGGATAATGTTTCATTCAGCTTTGTAACCTGTACGGGGAGGTGGCCGGTTTCTGTTTCAATGGCTCTTAATCCTAATCTAAGCTTCGCAAGGAAACTATTGCCGTTGCCGCCAATGTTTACCAGCTGGCGGTGAATGCTAGCTACAAAATAGATAAGCGCACCAATAAAGAACAATACCAGTAAAACAGTCAATATCATTAATAAAGTATACATCCTACATGGCTTTTTTATGGGTTATAACACAGGCAGGACAACCAGGGCAACCGCTGGCATGCTGCTCAATAGCTGCGGCACCACCGATAATTTTTACCGCCGTATCGTAAATTTTTGAAACTACCTGATTAGTCACGGTTAAATAGATCGGAATTTGAATGGTATTGTTCGCTACCAGTTTTCCTTCTGTCCAGATCAGGTGTACTCCCCCTAAAATCTTTCGTGCTGTGTTGCGGATAAGGAATAGCAGAATGGCAACTACAACGGTTACTACCAGGCCTAAAACCAGACAAATGACCCACACTTTTGTGATAGCTTCTTCGCTTACATTTTCCATACGTTTGTTTTTAAGTTTCGTGTAATGCCGTTGCCACTGCACCTGCGTTGGATAATATTGTATCGGCTTCGTTTAGTATACCAATAGCTTTGCGATTGGTGTTTTGCAGCTCCCAAATGCTTAGCGTATTTTGTTTGATATTAGTAACGATGGATAAAGCCGCATTTGCCAGTTTCAAAATACGCCTTGCAGCGATCAGAATTAGAATAAGCAACGTAGCGGCAATAACTACAATGGCACCGGCAATTGCCAGTCCAATGTAAAACTCCTGATAGTATAAGTCATCGTTCATCTTATTTTTGTTTTACTTCATCCATAGCTTCTGTTGAAGAGCGCTGGTTTTTTGGTTTGGAACCTGGTCGTACGCTGTTATTAAACTGTATCTTACTGTAAAAATAATGTGTTATTTTTTGAAGGTTGCTGGCTTCTTCCACATGTCCCCAACCTGAAGGCACATGGTTGTTTTTATTCCATAGTAGTGTTCTGTTGGCATACATCATGGAAAACCTGCGCAGGTTGCGAATAAAATAACCGGTGGTTTTCGACACCGTTGACGATACAACAGTGCCTGGCGGTTTCGTATAGAATGGAGAAAAGTTATCGGGAAAACCTGGCATGGTGCAACCAATACAGGGCGCGCCCACATTCATACAACCACCAACATGATTGATCGCACCCCGCTTGTTTATATTGCATTGCACTACCGGACCCCAGCAGCCGATCTCAACAAGGCATTCTTTATCACCAAATTTTTTAGCAAAAATACCTTCCTCGTAAAAACCTCCCCTTGTGCAGGTTTGGTGTACCGTATCGGTAAAAAGCCAGGCAGGCCTGCCAAGACTATCAAATTCGGGCAGAGGGCCAATGCCCTGCAGAAACATTAAAATCGCTGCAACGGTTTCGGTAAAATTATCGCCTTGCGGGGCACAGCCGGGAATGTTCACCACCGGCAAACCAAAAGTGCTGCGATAGCCTTCGCCAAGGAAGTCCATCAAACCCATAGAACCGGTCACATTTCCTGCAGCTGCCGGAATGCCACCCCAGGTAGCACAGGTGCCAATAGCAATAACTGCCGCCGCATAAGGTGCCATCAACGCCATTATATCAGCAGTAGGAAAAGGTTGCTCTTCTCCGTCCACCTCATGCTTACCGAGTGCGACCCAGTAGCCTCCATTATCTTTATTTTTCCGTTCATCAGGAATAGATCCCTCATAGACTACAACAAATTGTTTCCCAAGCTTACCTTCCATAGCCAAATGAAAAGGATGCATGAATTCATCCCCTGCCTCAACAGACAGCACCGGATGATGTAAAACAATTTTCGGCAGCCCTGGCATATTTCCCGTAAGAAGGGCTTCAGCAGAAGGAGCGGTTGCACCGACGGTGGAAACAGAGCAACCGTCACAACTCATTCCCGCCAGCCAGAAAACATGTACTTCGTCTAATGCATCAGCATGCAAGGTAGGTTGTGAAGTGACCATTCGGATGGTTATTTCTTTAAAGTTAGAACCATTATCAGGAGGAAAGCCGTTTATTTATAGAAAACATTTTCTAATTGTTGTATCTTGATGTTCAATATATATTAAGTTATATTAGTCTGATCGAAAGACATTTCCATATACTGGCTCTGTACGTTGAAACAAAATACCATGATAATTAGAAAATTGCCGAAGTTGATTTTTCTACTAATCACATTCATTTCGGCCAATTTCTCCCTGATTATTTAAAGCAGGATCAATAAAACTCTATTTACCGTCAGCATGAAAAGAAACGCGATCACCGCAATCAACAAATGTTAGTGTGAAAAACACAAAAGCATACCTAATGGACAGGGCGTTGAAATTGTTCAATAAAAACGGTTTCGTGAATGTACGACTGCAACATATTGCCGATTATGCCGGCATTAGTGTAGGGCATTTAGCCTATCATTTTAAAAATAAGGACTGTATAGTTGAGGCTTTGTACGATCAGTTGAAGGAAGCGCAGGAAACGTCATTGTATGAATTCAAAATGGCATACCTGTTTGAAGACATAAACCGCCAGCTGCGCCATATCTTTCAGTGCCAGAAGCATTATCTTTTTTTCTACCTGGATACGCTGGAGGTGTTACGAGCCTATTCAACCATCAGGGAGAAGCACCAGCAACATATCGACTGGCAAATTCAACAGATAGAGTGGATGTTCAACTTTAATGTGGACAGAAATACTTTTACGCCACCTCTATGCAATGAGCAATACAAACGCCTGGCATGGCTATTTTGGATGACCATGGATAACTGGATGTACGCCCGGCAAATAAGAGGGCTCGACCATATGAATGAAGATGAATTTTTCACCAATCTTTGGTCGTTGGTAGTGCCTTATTTAACTGAAGAAGCTCATGAAGAATTAAAGATGCTAAGCCGGAATTCGAACCTGGATTTTAGTTAACTTACATATTGTTTTGAAAAAAATCAGTACCTGGCATATACACATCAAAGGGCAAGTACAGGGAGTAGGCTTTCGTCCATTCGTCTATCAGCTTGCAAAAAAATTTAATTTGTCGGGTTGGGTGAATAATAACCGGGATGGAGTTCATATCGGGTTCAATGCGAATAAAATAGTTTCAGAACGTTTCTATGACGAACTGGTTTCAAATCCGCCGCAATTTTCTCATATTACTTCGCATTGCATAAAAAAGATATCTTCAGAAGTTTACCGGGATTTTAAAATTTTATCCAGCAGTAACGGAGATAAACCTATTACCCTACTGTCGCCGGACTTATCCATCTGCACGCAGTGTAGCAAGGAAGTTGCGAATAAAACAAATCTCCGGTATGAATATGCTTTTACCACCTGCACGCAATGCGGCCCCCGGTATTCCATTATTAAACAACTGCCCTATGATCGCGAGAATACAGCGATGGATGATTTTGAGATGTGCAGCCGTTGTTATGCCGAGTATACTGACCCGATGAACCGCAGGCATTTTTCACAAACCAACTCCTGTTCTCTTTGCCCTGTTGTGATGAAGTTGTATGACAACAGGCAAAAAATTATTGAGGATGAACCGTCAAATATTCTTAACAGGATCTGTGAATACTGGAGCAATGGACATATAGTCGCGATCAAAGGTATTGGCGGATATCTGCTGACCTGCGATGCATCTAATCCAAATGTAATTGATGAGCTGCGAAGGAGAAAGCACCGTCCCTCAAAACCTTTTGCCCTCATGTTTCCTGACATGCTTTCTTTATCAATGGAGGTACAACTAAGCGAAGCAGCCATCACGGCACTGGAAAGCGTTGCAGCACCCATAGTACTCCTGCAGTTAAAAAATAAAATGACATCAGCAACAGCTATTCAGCAAATTGCGCCGGAGCTTTCAACCATTGGCGTGATGCTTCCTTATACGCCGCTTTATCAATTGTTGCTGCAGCAATATGCAAATCCGATAGTTGCCACAAGTGGCAACCTCAGCAATGCACCAATTGTATACAATGATGAAGTGGCATTGAATGAACTGAAACCTCTTGCTGATTATCTTTTGGTTAGTAATCGTGAAATTATAATCTCGCAGGATGACAGTGTGGTTAAGTTCAGCCCCCACGCACAACAACGAATAATGTTACGGCGGGCAAGAGGATTTGCCCCTTTATATAGCACTAAACATTTATCCCTTCCCCAAACAACCGTCCTGGCAACTGGCGCCTTGTTAAAGAGCAGCTTTAGTTTATTGCACGCGCAAAACATCCATGTAAGCCAATATTTGGGTGACACGGACAACTATGATGTGCAGAAGAATTTTGAAAAAACACTCCATCATTTCTTGCGTCTGTTTCATGCACAACCCGAAATAATCCTTGTTGACAAACATCCCGATTATTTCACTTCGCAATTAGGCGAACAACTGGCCATAACATGGAGTAGCCGATTGATCAGGGTGCAGCATCACGAAGCCCATTTTGCATCTGTATTGGGTGAGCATAATTTACTGAATGAAGCAGAGCCAATATTAGGCGTAATATGGGATGGCGCGGGATTAGGGGATGACAATCAAATTTGGGGAGGTGAATTCTTCACGTATCATCACCAATGCATCTCAAGAGCTGCCCATTTTGACTATTTCAATTATTTCCTGGGAGATAAAATGGCTTACGAATCACGGCTATCCGCCTTTTCTCTTTGTTATGAAATGGAAGAAGCAGTATCCATCCTTCAACCCAGGTTTGCGGCAAATGAATGGAGTCTTTATCAAAAATTGATTGGCCTCAATAAACTTAAAACTTCCAGTGTCGGTAGAATTTTTGATGGAGTTGCATCTCTGCTGGGGCTGATTGATAAACAAAGTTATCAAGGACAAGCTGCCATGTTGCTGGAAGAAAATGCACTTTCCTTTTTCAAAGCAGCACTTAAAATTCCAGCTGCCTGGTTGGAAAACGGGGTAGCGGAACACTATTTATCTACCCGATCTTTAATGAAAGAAATCATCAGAAAGATTAAAGAAGGAAAAGATTTACCTGAAATTGCAGCCTGGTTTCATGTACAACTTGTTTGGCAATACGACAGGTAGCATCTCATCATAACTGCCGGAAAATATGTTTCAGCGGGGGCGTTTTTCAGAATGGACTATTGATCGATCTGGTCATTGAAATAATTGGAAAAAAACATGAGTTATATTTTAATAAGGATTTATCACCGAACGATGAGAATATATCCTACGGCCAGCTAATGCATTATTTATTAGAAACTATGAAAAGTTAAATAATCCTCTTGATCCACCGTTTTGGGAGTTATGAACTTTTAAATATGTCAAACAAGTAACAGAATGTCAGGTAATAATATTAAAAGCAATTATTAAATATTTTACACTTACTGATTCATTTTTAGGAAGGCTTGCTAAGTATACTATGCATAATTGAAATTTATTAAAGAAGTTTTAGAGAAGGCCAAACTTCAGTACTTGTCCGGAATATCTGGTTCAATTACAAAAGGTTTGTCAGGATATAAGAAAACGCTTTTGAAGATAAAAAGCCTTCCCTCTGATAGATTATCTCAGAATCAGCATTCAAAAAACATATACCGGGATAAGCCAATTTTCCTTTAACAGTGCCCAATTGTTCAGCTAATTCATGCACACCGGTAGTAGTGCCGGTAGGCTTATACTTAAATGTATGTTTACGGAAAGAAATGTCACTCTTTTCTTCAATATCAAGGGAAATAAAATAAAACTTTTGGTTAAGCAACTTTTCTACTTCCTTATTTTTCAATGTTGTGTTCTTCATGAGGCTGCAATACTTGCACCACGATGTATGAAGAAATACTACAACCGGCCTTTCTTCTGCTTTTTGCAGGCTATCTAATTGCTCAAATTTTACTTGTTTAATTTGTGCCCACGAAAAGTGGGTTAGCAAAATGCTTGAAAGCATGAGGGCTATATTCCTGAATATCTTCATAATTTATACATGCCTTTCCTGATTGAATATCGTTTGGTCGATTGGATTTTTTTAATAGCTGAATAACGTCAGTGTTTTATTTAATACTCACCCTTACTCCTAAAAACCCTCTACGCCCCTGGTTTGGTGCATATACATAAGTAGGATCGAAAGTTAAAGCATACGGATTGTTTGGTGTAGATAGTACCTGTTTGTTGCTGCTATATTCCACGTTTTTGTCAAAAGGATCATTAGATCTGGCAATGATAAAAGGGTTACCTCTGTTGGGTGTGAAGTTTAATATGTTTTTGATACCTCCATAAATTTCTACATTTTTTGTTCCTCCATACACCAGTTGAAGATTCTGGAGACTCCATGTTGGCGACATCGCCTGGCGGGGGTCAAGGTCTCCAAGCAGGGGCAAACGCATAGGTCCATAAACATTTCCCGTATAATCAATGCCTAGTTTCAGGTTTTTAAACTTATAAGATATAGCCCAGGTTCCGGTAAATTTTTCAGTCAACAATTGTTGTTCTTTAATGCCCTCTTTTACTGTAGATACATCCTGGTAGGTAGCCCCAGCCAAAACCTTAAAACCATTTGGAAAAGCTACATCAATATTCATACTCACCCCTTTACTTATTGCATATCCATTCAGGTTGTTATAAAATATTTTATTTGCATCCGTATCGAAATCCGGGACAATGCGGTTGCTGAAGTAGGTGTACCAGGTGGAAGCATCCAGCCCTATAAAAGTACCACTCTGAGTAAAAATCTTTTTTAAGTAATTGAGGTTTACGTTATAACTCCTTTCAGGTTTGAGTTCTTCTTCTACTTCCACAGTCCTGGCTCCTGTTAAGGCAGCATGATCTTCGGTAAACAGGTTGACAACCCGGTAACCAGTTCCTGCATTCAATCGGATAATATTTTTATCGTTGATGCTCCATTTATACGCTACCCGGGGCGTGTATATGTTTCCATGAACCGAATTATAATCATACCGAAAACCTAATAACAACTTATGATTACTGGCTAGTTTGATTTCATCCTGGAGAAATATACCGGGCAACCAAATTTTGTCCGCCCGATTTGCTTGTTTAGGCGTATCTACCCTGGCCGTTGCCGGCGTATTGTCATCATAAAAAGTATACCGTAAGGCTGCGCCCGCAAGTAAATCATGATTTTTCAATGTTTTGTCCCAGGTTAACTGAGAGAAAGCTATGCGTTGCTGCGCTATATAAGAGATATTACCATAGCGACTGTCCTGATCGTGATTGTTGTATGAAAAAGAAAGCATCAATTTTTCTCTCACAGGCAGTTGGTAACTGCCAATCAGCTCCCATCGCTTTGTATAAATACTCTCCCCGTATAAGCTGTCTCCACCCCTGAACTTTTTTGTCCAGCGCTTATCGCCACCCCATCGATCTTCATTAAAGTATCTTACTCCTATGCTTGACAAACGGTTATTCTTCCGGTCAATATTCCATTTTTGAAAAACAGAAATACGATCCTGAAGGGTTACATCTGTAAAACCGTCTGTATTATTATCTTTTATGTTACCATATTTAAAGTAATTAATTCCGGTTAATGCCGTAGCTTTTTTTCCAACTTTAAATTTAAAACCCAGGTCTGCATTCCATTCTTTCCACGTAGTAGAGAATAGATCTATAGAAAGCAAAGGTGCACTTGTGGGTTTTTTTGTGATGATATTAACCAGGCCCCCGACAGCTTCGGACCCATACAAGGACGAAGCTGGGCCTTTTACAATTTCAATACGTTCAACCAAACTATTGGGGATACCAGACAGACCATATACGGTAGATAAACTGCTTACAATGGGCATTCCGTCAATCAGCACCATCGTATAAGGGCCTTCCAATCCATTGATATGAATGTCGCCGGTATTGCACACATTGCAATTTAGCTGAGGACGAACGCCATTCACACTTTGCAACGCATCAAAAATATTGGGGGTTGGGTTTTTTCTAAAAAACTGGGGTGTATATACTTCTACGGGTACAGGGCTTTCTACACGCCTTACTTCTTTTAACGTTCCTGTGACCACCACATCCTCTAAATCATTATGGGTAGCTATCAGATCAAAATTAATTTTAAAATCTTCTTTCCCCTTCACCGTTATTTTTTTTGAGCGTGTCTGGTGGCCTAAAAGGGAAACGCTTATGGTATAAGACCCAACCGGTACCTCTTGCAATAAGAAATGGCCGGTACTGTCCGCAATAGTAGCCAGAGAGCTATTTAGTAAAACCACTGTGGCATGGCTAACCGGTTCATTTACGGATGTTATAATACCACTGACCGTTCCATTTTGAGCAGAGGCAGGTAAGGTTATAAATAAAAGCGCTGAGATAATCAGGTAGGGCAGGGTAAAACAACGCCTCATAACTTAGAATTTTAGTTTTGCTGTCAAAAGTATATAAGTTAGGTGAGTCTAACAAATTAAGTTTTATATATTTTATATCTTTGTCTCATGTTATCCTCAACAGAAGAAAATTATCTAAAGGCTTTGCTTCATCTTACATTTATTAGTGAGAAGGAAGAGGCAGGTACCAATGAGATAGCCGCGTATCTGGATGTAAAACCTGCTACCGCTAATGATATGCTTAAGCGTTTGAAGGAAAAAAAAATGATTAAATACGAAAAGTATGGTAAAATATCTATGTCCGACAAAGGGCGTATTCTTGCAACGGAGGTACTACGCAAACACAGGCTCTGGGAGACTTTCCTGTATGAAAAACTGGAGTTTACGTGGGACGAGGTGCATGAGGTAGCGGAACAATTAGAACATATCCAGTCGCATAAATTAGTAGATAAACTAGACCAGTTTTTAAATTACCCTAAGACTGATCCGCATGGAGACGTCATTCCAAACGCTAAAGGTGAAATGCGGGCTCCATTTAAAAAAACATTGGCGGAAATTGAATCCGGAAAGACCTGCAAAATGGTGGCAGTAAAAGATAATACTGCACCTTTTCTACAATACGTAGTAAAAGTAGGGTTAGGAATCAACAATAAAATAAAAGTAATCAGCAGGCAATCTTACGATTCCCTAATGGAAATAGAGGTAAATGGTAAAAAATCTCACGTATCACAAAAATTTGCAGAGAATATTTTAGTCCTTTAAACCAACCTGAAGTTCCCTTAATATTAATCAGGAAAAAGGGACGTGTATTTGTGAAGTGTCAAGTCTTTTTTCCCGATGAAGCCCATTAAAGAATAATTTTATTCGCCAAACAAAATTTAGATTAAATTACAGTAGGTATAACGCCTTCCATATTTCATTAACAACGATAAAGATGTGCTTAGCTATCCCTGGTAGAATAAAATGGATTGAAGAGCATAAAGAAGGCTTTATGCGGATGGGCAAGGTAGAACTTGGAGGTATCGTTAAAGAAATCAATTTGCAACTGGTGCCGGATGCGAAAGTGGCTGACTATGTTCTGGTGCATGTTGGTGTTGCCATCAGTATTGTAGATGAAGAAGAAGCCCAAAGTTCTCTTGAATTTTTAAGACAGATGAATGAGCTGGATGAATTATACAACTCGCCCGCAGAAGAAGGTCTTACAAAAGAGGAAAGAGTACAACAGGGTGATGCCATAATTTCAAAAATGATCTCATGAAGTACTTAACCGAATACCGTGATCCAGTATTAGCGGCTCAGTACCTGGAAGAAATAAAAAAAACTGTTACCCAACCATGGACGATTATGGAGATATGCGGCGGACAAACGCATAGTTTGGTTAAGTATGGTTTGTTGCAAATGCTTCCTAAAGAAATTACCATGGTACATGGGCCTGGCTGCCCGGTTTGTGTTACGCCCATTCACCTGATTGACCGCGCCATATATCTGGCTAAGGAATGCAATGTTATTATGTGTTCATTTGGGGACATGCTTAGGGTTCCGGGGTCAGAAAAAAGTTTACTGCTGGCAAAGGCTGAAGGCGCCGATGTACGTATTTTATACTCGCCGTTAGAAGCGGTAAAACTGGCACAATTAAATCCGGAGAAGGAGGTTGTTTTTTTCGCAGTGGGGTTCGAAACCACTGCTCCAGCTAACGCATTATCGGTAATACAGGCTCAACAGCTAGGATTGAGCAATTACTCCATCATTGCTTCACATGTGCTGGTTCCTCCTGCTATGGAGGCTTTGCTTGCAGATCCGGAAACAGTCATTCAAGGTTTTCTAGCAGCTGGCCATGTATGCACAATCATGGGGAATAGTGAGTACTACCCTATTGTTGAAAAACACAAAGTGCCAATTGTAGTCACCGGTTTTGAACCCATTGATCTGCTGCAAGGAATATTGATGGTAGTTCGTCAATTGGAAAAAGGTGAGTTCAGGATGGAAAACCAATATGCCAGAGTTGTTCGGGAAGCGGGAAATCTGCCAGCACAACAGGCAATCAGCGAAGTATTTGAGATTAGTCATCGCATGTGGAGGGGTATGGATATTATTCCTTACAGCGGATTGGAAGTAAAAGAGAGGTATGCCGCTTTTGATGCCACCAAAAAATTCAATGTGCCTTTAAAAGAAACAAAGGAAAACGAAAGCTGTATAGCTGGCGCCATTATGAAAGGATTAAAAAAACCTTTGGACTGTTCTAACTTTGGAACTAACTGCACACCTTCACATCCCCTCGGTGCTCCAATGGTTTCATCGGAAGGTTCCTGTGCCACATACTATCATTTTTATTCGGTCTTGAACGAAGCTGAGAAAGTGGATGCCTGACCTAACAGTAAAACAATGCGCCTTAAAGAAATATGCACGAAGTGATCTGCTTAAAGCGGGTAGATGACGCAACAAGGAATCGATGCCCGCATTAAAACCCTTATGTTGGAAGTAATAGAAAGTTATAATAATAAGATAAAAATGCACCTTCAATGTCCGATGCCCCAGTGGGACTACGACATCATCACGATGGGACATGGAAGCGGTGGAGTGTTAACCCATAACCTGCTAAGCAGTTGTGTATTTGATGTTTTAAAAAATGAACATCTTGATAAACATCATGACGGTGCTTTTTTGAGTCCGAAAGGTCCGATCGCCTTTACAACAGATAGTTTTGTCATCACTCCTATTTTTTTCCCTGGTGGAAATATCGGCGATTTGGCAGTGAATGGCACAATCAATGACCTCGCCATGTGTGGTGCTATTCCCCGTTATCTTTCCCTTAGTTTTATTATTGAAGAAGGATTGCCCATGAAAGAGTTTTGGGAAATTCTTATAGCCATAAAGTATGCATGCGAAGAGGCGAGTGTAAGCGTAGTAACAGGAGACACGAAAGTAGTTGAAAAAGGAAAAGGCGACAAGATTTTTATTAATACATCCGGTATTGGAGAAATGCATGCAAAAGCCAAGATTGCCGGCACCAATGTTTTAGAAAGCGACAAAATTATAGTCAGTGGAAATGTGGCAACACATGGGATAGCTATCATGTCAGTGAGGCAAGGATTGGTATTTGAAACAGCATTAAGAAGTGATACCTGCAGTTTATCAAAAGCCGTAAACAAGTTGTTGGACGAATTTGGGGAAGACATCCATTTTTTGCGTGATCCTACCCGTGGTGGCGTGGCTACTGTTTTAAATGAATTGGCAAAAGAGAGCGGTTTAGGTATAGATTTATTTCAAAATGCGATACCATTGAGTGAGCAGGTAGAAGGTGCTTGCGAAATGCTCGGTCTCGATCCGCTTTATGTCGCAAATGAAGGCATCTTTATTTGCGTTGTAAAAGCTGCCATCGCAGATGAAGTACTATCAGTTTTACGTAAAACAGAGGAGGGGAAAGATGCAGCAATTATCGGAACAGTTACTAATGATCATCCAAAGCAAGTAGTTTTAACGAGTAGTATTGGTGGAAGGAGAATGTTGAATATGCTTACAGGCGAACAACTTCCGCGTATTTGCTGAGAAACGGGATAGCAAAAATACTTTATTGCATATAACCTACTCATTCAACCAAAATAAATAACATGCGTTACTTAACCTATCTCCGGTTTTCTATAATTATTTTTCTGTTGCTGCTTAGTGGCAGCCAGCTCTTCGCCCAACAGAAGGAAGAGACTTTCACTATCGAAAATTATTACAAAATAAAATGGGGCTATGCTAATGAGTTTATTGAGCTCTGGAAAAAGAACCATTATCCACTGCTAAAAAAAGCACAGGAAAAAAGAGATGTCTTAAGCATAACCGGCGAAAAACCGATGCTGCACAGCAGCGAAGATTCCCGCTGGGATTTTAAAGTAACCATTGTTTATAAAAGCGCCATAGTGGGCCTTGACCATGGCCTCACCGATCAATACAAAAAACAACTTTATCCGGACCTGGAGAAACTTACCAAAGACGAACAACACCGCTTTGAGTTAGTACTGGCACACTGGGATGTAATGACGGAGAAAGTTGAACTGGAAAAATAACGGAAATTGAATTAATCTGGTGTTTTTGCCCTGCTTAACATCTTTCTTTTGCTTAAAATTAAAAAGCTGTATACTACTACGCCCGCACCCAGCAAACACGAAATGTATAATAATTGTTTAGTGGTGCTTCCAGACATAATCATCACACAAAATAATATACTAAACACTGCAATGGCTTTCCCTGCCGGAAGCACAAAAGCCGCAGCAGGAATACCTGCTTTCTTTCGTAACTTGATAAGAGCGGCACAGGATATAATATATACCAATAACGTTCCAAGCGCATTGACAGTAAGCAGGAAAAGCAATGAGTTGGTAAGTGTTAAAATCAACATGATGCCACAGGTGAATAATAAAGACATGTGCGGTGTATGAAACCGGTGATGGACTTGTCCCATAAATATGGGAAGCAATTTTTTATCCGCCATTCCGTAACATATCCGGGAAGTTACCAGTACCGCTCCATTTAGCGTGGCGGCGAAGGAAATAAGTGCACCAATGGTGATTAATATACCACCCCATCCAGGAAGAAAACTGTTGGCTGCATCTGTAAGGGGTTTTTCAGACTGACCCAATGTAGAAAGGGTGCCGATGCAAACCACCTGTATAAGCATATACAAGATTGCTTTAAAACCCTGTACCGCAAGCAATGAAAAAGGTATGTCTTTCTGCGGGTTTTTCATTTCTCCGCCCGTAGTTATAGCGCCGGTAAAGCCACTGAAGGCATACACCATTAGCAATACGGATGCAGAAAATGATTGGAAACTGACGGGAGCATTAAAATTAAAATTTTCCGATTTAATAAAAAATAATCCTGTAGTCACAAAAAAGACAAGTGTGAATATTTTGCCTACAGTAAAAATGTTATTAAAAAGCACACTTTGCTTTATACCCAACAAGTTGATATAACAAAGTGAAATGATCAACAAACAGATAAAGAAGCTTCTGCCAAAGGTTGTTTGGGCAAATGGAACAAAGAACCCGAGATAGGAAATAGTGATATTGACAATTGCGGCCATACCAATGATCCTTAATACTAAAGTCAGCCACCCGGTCATAAACCCTGCAAAATGACCGAACGCTTCGTCTGCATACAGCAAGGGCCCGCCGGTACCGGTGAACCGGCTACCAACTTCCGCAAAACAACATATGATGAGGCTTAAGGCCACTACACAAACCAACATTGCTGGTAAACTATAGGAGCCGCTGATTGCAAATACCTGCGATGGCAGGCCGTATATTCCGCCGCCAATAGTGGCGTTAAGCATGAGAGCCAGAGCGTCCCACCGGTTGATGCCGCGGATTAATTTCATGAAGTGTTATTAATTCAAATTGAAATCTAAAAAAATCG
>JBBJOD010000418.1:0-4918 GCA_037721715.1 Chitinophagaceae bacterium
TAATATCGGCTACGTAGACCGCAACTACACGGAATCATCTGAAGACATTGGAGAAGCTGCAGGCCCTTTGTACAGCTCTCACCAGATCTCCCCGCTTGTACCCGTTAGATTTACAACGGGTGGCTGGGGTTACCTGGGTGGTTCACGTAATCCGGTTGCCGTGGCAACGGCGGGTGGATCAAACAGTTTTGCTTCGCAGGAACTTACCGGTAACATCAGTGCCGCCCTTACCTTATTCGACGGATTTAAATTAAGGGGCCAGTACGGACTCATCAAATCAAATTCAAGGCGGGAGATATTGTTTAAAACAATCGACTATTTTAATCCGATAACCAGCGACAGGATATATCAAAACAATTTCCCTAATAAAATAGATAACCGTGATTATACCAATACTTATCAAACGGTTATTGCAATGGCTGATTATGAAAAGACATTTAACAACGTTCATGCTGTTAAAATATTACTCGGAGCATCCCAAGAATCAAATGTAAGCGAGAGCTTTACTGCCAGCAGAACAAATCTTGTTTCACAGGAACTTGATAACATCAACCTGGGTACGCAGAACCAGCTCAACTCTGGAAACGACGCCCATACTGCCCTGCAATCTCTGTTTGGACGAGCAAACTATGGGCTGTTTAACAAGTACCTCGCTGAGCTTAATTTCAGGTATGATGGTTCTTCCCGGTTTGCAAAGAATGTACGTTGGAACTTATTTCCATCGGCTTCCGTAGGATGGCGGCTGTCAGAAGAAAGTTTCTTTGGCAACTTCAAACATATTTTCCAGGATGTAAAATTCAGGGCTTCTTATGGCGAATTGGGAAATGACAAAGTAGGAAATGATTACGCTTACCTGTCGGTTATAACCCCCGTAGTTACAATGCCAATCGGTAATGCGATCACGCCTGCTTACGCACAAACCCTTTTACCCAACCAGATACTCACCTGGGAAACGGTTATCAAACAAAACATAGGCTTAGACATTTTAATGGCGAAGGGACGCCTTTCCCTGACAGCAGATTATTTTATTCACAATACAGACGACATACTTTTAAGGGTAACACTTCCTGATGTACTAGGGGCGACCGAACCTTCTCAAAATGCTGGAAAAGTAGAAAACAAAGGCTGGGAAGTTCAGGCGGACTGGAAAGACAAGATGGGTGATCTTCAATACCGTTTCAACTTTAACCTTTCAGATGTAAAGAACAAGGTGGTAAGCCTGGGAAATGTGCCGCCAACGTTCGGTGACCAGGTCCGGTTCCTGGGCCAGCCGATCGACGCTTTTTACGGTTTGGTGGCAGAACGTATTTCGCAGATAAGCGACTATGATTTTAACGCGGCAACAAACGTTTATACCCCGAGGTTCCCGGTGATAGCAGGCGACCAGGTGGCGCCGGGCGATGTCATGTACAGGGACCTGAACAAGGACGGTAAGATTACGCTTATAGATGACCGTCAGATAATAGGCAACCCGTTTCCTAGTTATACTTATGGTTTCAGGGGCGAACTGGGTTGGAAAGGACTCGACTTCAGTTTCTTCCTACAAGGTGTTGGAAAGGCGTCCGGGTATATTAAGGGAGCGGCACGTCATGCCTATATCAATGAATCAGCCAACCCTCAAAAAATACATCTTGACCGATGGACACCAGATAACCCGGCTGGCAGCTATCCCAGGTTTACTTACCAATTGTCTCATAACCAGCGATTCTCTACCATGTGGCTGGAGGATGCAGCTTACCTTCGTTTGAAAAACATCCAGGTCGGTTATACCTTGCCTTTGCACCTTACTGAAAGAGCGCGCATCAGCAGGTTAAGGGTGTTTGCCTCTGCCGACAATTTGCTGACGAATACAAATTTCTATTACGCTTACGATCCCGAAACACCTGTGAGCAGCGGAGGTTTTTATCCGCAGGTAAAAACCTTTATTGTTGGTATTAATTTAAATCTTAAATAATATGAAACGCACCATACTTTTCACAATGCTGCTCATTTCTTTTGCATTGCTTTCCTGTAAAAAAGACTTCCTCGACCGCCTGCCTTTGGACCAGCTGGTAGATGACACTTTTTTCAAGAATGAAGAACAGCTCCAGCTGGCCGTCAACGGATGCTACGCCTACCTGAAGGCCAAGAATACAGTTGATATGGAAAACCTGGGAGATAATACCGTTAACTCATCTCAGAATGATTACCTACGCATTGGAAGCGGAAGTTATACATCAGACCTGGGTGGCATTAATGGTGAGTGGACCAGCGCTTATGATGGCATACGCCGGTGTAATTCTTTCCTGGAAAATTACCAGAAAGCAGAAGGAAGAGAAGCTATCAAAGAGGCCATGGCGTCAGAGGTGAGGTTTATTCGTGCTTATCTATACAGTTATCTTACTTTATTTTTTGGTGATGTACAACTGATTAAAACCACGCTGAAAATAACTGATCCGGAAGTTTATGGTACCCGCAATAAAAAGGCGGAGGTGGTTGATTTTATTCTAAACGAAT
The DNA here is from genome assembly GCA_037721715.1 of Chitinophagaceae bacterium. GTDB lineage: Bacteria > Bacteroidota > Bacteroidia > Chitinophagales > Chitinophagaceae > JADCRZ01. The sequence goes on from JBBJOD010000418.1 coordinate 2,497, forward strand.
TACAGGAGGCGTCTGCGAAGTTGCCTGTTACTCAAACCGGTGTAAACCTGGTTATAATAAAAAAAGGAGCGGCCCTGGCTTTGAAAGCACGGGTTGCATTGTACAACATGAAATTTGATATGGCTGAAAAAGCCGCTAAGGAGGTGATGGACCTCAATGTATATCAACTTTACAGTAATGGAAATGCAGCTACCAGTTACAACGAGCTGTTTACCTATAAAGGAAAAATAAAAAACGCGGCTAATAAAGAAACGATTCTGGCGCGTTTACATTCGCTGGAAGCGCTGTCATTTCACAACATGAGCCGGGAAGCCCAGGTGCCTGACCAGGCGTCCAGGTGGAACCCTACTAAATCCCTGGTAGATGCCTACCTGTGTATTGATGGGTTGCCTGTCAATAAATCACCTTTGTATAAAGAAGATACTTACAATAATGTTTTTATTAACCGCGACCCTCGCATGCCGCAGACTATATTAAGGCCAGGCGCAGCCTGGGGTGGAAGGCAGGATGGCAAAAACGATCCGAACACAGCGTCCTGGGGTATTTACACTACCCCCAAGTTTATCTCGAATAAATTAGGATCCGTAACAATTACAGGTTTTTACTTTACCAAATATGTGGAGCTTTCCACAGTAGCCCAGGTGGGGAGGGATGAAAACGATATTCACCTGATCAGGTTTGCAGAAGTGCTGTTAACGTACGCTGAAGCGAGATTGGAATTGGGAACTTTAACACAGGCAGATATTGACCTGACAGTAAATAAATTACGGCAGCGCGTAGGTATGAAGGCCATGAGTACGGTTGAACTGGCTGCTAATGGCATGGATCTTAGAACAGAGATAAGGCGTGAACGACGTGTTGAACTTGCCCTGGAGGGCCAGCGATACTTTGATATTATTCGCTGGAACCAGGGGAGCCTGTTAGCAGAGGATCTTAAAGGAATGAAAAAATCTTTGGCAGCAAGGCCGTCTGACGTTTCTAATATTGCAGCGGATGCAAATGGCTATCTCATCGCGAATTCGGGTAGAATGTTTATGGCACCAAAGAACTTACTATGGCCCGTTCCACAGACACAATTTGAACGTAACCCAAAATTAGGTCAAAATTCAGGATGGTAAATTTTACGACGAAATCCTTTAAACCCGTTTTGCTTTGCTGTTGCATGGTGCTTGGTATGGCCTGTGCGAAGAAAACCAACCAGGGCATTGCCGGTGCAGGCACAGCTTCCACCGATACATCTTCCGCGTTAAAAGTATTGACATATAATATTCACCATGCCAACCCCCCTTCACGGCCTGACAGTATTGATTTGAAGGCTATTGCCAGGGTGATTACGCAAGAACAGCCCGACCTTGTTGCATTGCAGGAAGTGGACGTTTACACGGTGCGTTCCGGCAAAGGCATTCACCAGGCTGATGAGCTGGCAAGGCTCACAGGCATGAAGGCTTATTTTGCCAAAGCCATTGACTACGGGGGCGGCGAATATGGCGTAGCCGTCTTAAGTAAACTTCCTATGGAGGCAATGAAAAACAATCCGTTGCCTACGGCAGCTGGTACTAACGGCGAACGACGTACGCTGGGTTCTGTTATAATAACATTGCCCAATGGTAACAAGATTCGTTTTGCTTTTACACACCTGGATGCTCAAAGTAGTTCTGTTAACAGGCTATTGCAAATAAGAGAAATTGCTTCCATACTTCAAACAGAAAAATTACCTGTAATTATTGCAGGAGATTTTAATGCAGTGCCTGGCACTGAAGTGATCAATATACTGGACAGCAGTTTTACAAGAACATGCGTAACCGGCTGCGGTTTTACCATACCCGTCGTTAATCCAAACAAAACAATCGACTTTATTGCGTTCAAACCCCGTAACCTGTTTACAGTGGTGGATCACCAGGTAATTGATGAAAAATATGCTTCAGACCATTTGCCTGTTAAAGCGGTTCTCAAATTGCAATAGCCTACGGGAAGCATGGTCCAGCTGGATCCTGGCCCAAGTGTTTCATTCGGGCATTTTGGTTTTCTGCCTTTTTGCAACGCTCGCCCGGCGGATCTTGTGCCGATTACCGGATGCCTGCAGGCAGTGCCTTGCACAATAAGGAACCCTGGCGCAAGTGTTCAGAAGGGCATTTGGTTTTCTGCCTTTTTGCAACGCTCGTCCGGCGGACCTTGTGCCGATACTGGATGCCTGCAGGCCCAAGTTGTCCAACTGGCAGCTCGTATAGCAATTAGCACTTAGGAACCCGTTGGAACACTTGCGCGGTTTGGGTTTCGCCAGTTTTGCCTTGCACAATAAGGAACCCTGGCGCAAGTGTTTCGCCGGGTGATGAAGGAATTATTGATGTAATAAGGCATAGTAGAATATCCGGCATTTCCGGCGAACGACTTGTGCCTTGTTTGAACATGCTTACCGGGCAAC
>JBBJOD010000419.1:0-4901 GCA_037721715.1 Chitinophagaceae bacterium
GAATAAATGCATGTTACGCGCTTTGAGCTGAAATCTCCGGAATTGGAGGCAACCCAAATTTCATAAGATTTCAGCTGAAGCGAGCAGAGAGTATCGTATTGGAGGATCTCGCAGCGAAACAATAATCAGAGTTTATGTTTGGCAGTGATTCAACATGACCCTGACCATTGACTCATCACTCATTAAAACTTATTACCGGTGCGTCAGAGACTAAACCTCAAGTGATTTTAACGAAAGCGCATATCATTGATGGAAATATAAATAACCCTGTTCCCTTTGTTAAAATGACAAAATTAAGAGAATACTCTTTTTGTTGTGTTGGAAAAAAAGGCAAAATATGTTCTAGCAGTGAATCAACATGAACTTGAACCATTCACCTATCACCCATAATCCATAATCCATTGACCTCATCACCCCCACAAATCCTTACTTGAACAGCCTGAAAATATCCAGTCCTAAGGCATACGCCATTAGTCCGAGTAAAAGCACCATGCCTGCCATCTGTGCGTATTCGATGAACTTATCGCTTGGCTTGCGGCCGGTGATCATTTCATACAATGTGAAGAGCGCATGACCGCCATCGAGTGCAGGAATGGGCAGTATATTCATCAATGCCAGCACCAAAGAGAAGAAAGCGGTTAAACTCCAGAAAGCGGCCCAATCCCATTGCGGTGGAAACATGTTTCCGATGCTGATCACGCTTCCTAATGATTCGGAAGTCTTCACCTTTTTAGAGAAAATCAGTTTCAGCTGTAACCAGTAAGATTCCAGTGTTTCCACACTTTTATGATAGCCGGCCGGAATGGCCTGGAAGAAGGAATAATTTACTTTTTTTACTTCAAATACTTTTTCAAAATCTGTATCAGGATAAGTGCCTATAACCCCGTCTTTATTGATGGCTCCTGAAAATAAAACGGTGTCCTGGCCGCGGAGCACTTTGAGGTTCACTTGCTTTCCTTTATTGGCAACGATCAACTTCCTGTAATCATGATAGAAAGCGGTGCTGTTATCATTAACCGTAAGAACGCGATCGCCTTTCTGTAAGCCCATCTTTCCGGCTGGCATATCTTTCACTACACTATCGATGCTGTTGAAAGGAACGCGCATGTCGATGAAATCAATGGCCTTATATTTCAATAGATTTTTGGCAAAATCTGGGGGAATCTTAATGGTAAGTTGTTGGCCGTTGCGATCTACCAGGAAAGTTTTCGTGTCTTTAAGAATTACGTTGAGCCTGATATTTCGGATCTTGTCCACGTACTTGCCATCGAGTGCTAATATCTTATCGCCATCTCTCAGGCCAATGCTTTGTGCCAGGGAATCAGTCGAAATACCATAAGCAAATTTATTAACCGGTACATATTCATCTCCCCAGTACCATAACATCATGGCATAGATCAGAAACCCAAGTACCAGGTTCACCGTAACGCCGCCGAGCATAATGATCAAACGCTGCCATGCTGGTTTGCTTCTGAATTCCCAGGGCTTGGGAGGTTCTTTCATAGCATCTTTATCCATGCTTTCGTCAATCATACCAGATATCTTCACGTACCCGCCAAAAGGAACCCATCCCAATCCGTATTCGGTTTCACCAATTTTTTTCTTTGCCAGTGAGAACCATGGATTGAAAAAAAGATAAAATTTTTCTACCCGGCACTTGAACCATTTGGCAGGTAGAAAATGCCCTAACTCATGTAGAACTACAATAATAGAAAAGGATAAAATAAACTGACCGGCTTTGATTCCAACTTCTGCCCAGTTAACTGCTAATAATGTCATAATCCCTGATCCGTCAATAGTCGGAATTTTTTAATTTAATTTATAATCTGCGTGATAGAGGTGATTGCACTTTAATCAACATCACTGATGGTTATGCTTCTCCATTTACACCTAATTATCCAATTTACATATGTATTAAAGAGGCGGCAAAGGTACGCGCCTCGCCATCGCTTTCAAAATATTCCTCTAGTGTCGGGTCTTGTATAAACGGCAATTTATCCATTGTTCTTTCCACAAGATCCGTCATATCCATAAAGCCTAACCGGTTACGTAAAAACGCGAATACCGCAATTTCATTGGCGGCATTCAAAACGCACGGCAGGTTACCACCTTTGAACAGTGCGGTGGTGGCCAGCGTAAGGTTTCGGAAAGTTTTTATATCCGGCTCTTCAAATGTCAACGTGTTGGGCTTTTTAAAATCATAACGGGGAAATTTATTAGGCAGCCGCTGTGGGAATGATAAAGCATACTGAATGGGCAGTTTCATGTCAGGTAAACCCATTTGTGATTTTATGCTGCCATCTTCAAAAAGAACCATGCTATGGATTATGCTCTGCGGGTGAATAACTACCTGAACCTGTTCAGGCTGCAGGTTAAAAAGCCATTTAGCCTCTATCATTTCAAGTCCCTTGTTCATCAGCGTGGCAGAATCGATGGTAATTTTTGCTCCCATGCTCCAGTTAGGATGTTGCAGGGCATGATCTCTTTTTACATTGACGAGGAAGTTAGGCTTCTTTCCCAAAAAAGGTCCGCCTGATGCCGTTAGAATGATTTTTTCTATCCGGTTACGAGTTTCGCCAACCAGGCATTGAAAGATAGCGGAATGTTCAGAATCTACCGGGATGATGGGCACACGGTGTTCGATCGCTTTCTTCATTACTATGTCTCCCGCAACAACCAGTGTTTCTTTATTTGCCAAAGCAATGATCTTCTTGTTCTCAATAGCTTTAAGGGTCGGCTTCAACCCGGCAAAGCCAACGATCGCAGCCAGCATCAGGTCGTAGCAATCCATTGATGCCACTTCTTCCAATGCTTTTTCTCCTGCAAATACTTTGGTATTGGTGAGCGCCAGTGCTTCCTTCACCTTCGGATACTTTTTCTCGTCACCGATCACAACAATATTAGGCTTGAATTTAATGGCCTGCTGTACAAGCAATTCATCATTGTTCTGGGCTGTAAGTATTTCCACTGAGAATTTGTCCGCATTGGCTGCTATTACCTGCAAAGCCTGTGTTCCGATTGAACCTGTAGATCCGAATAATGCGATGCGTTTTATATCGTTTGCTCCCTTCATGATAATTGTAGTAAATCGGGGAAGGGTGAATGGTCAATGGTGAATGGCGAATAAATAGTAAATTTCAGCAATTTGATTAACGACATTTTCTATGAAATAATTCCGGGTTCATGGCAATTCACCATTGACCATTCACCATTCACCATTCACCTCCCCTACCCTGTCCGCGGCGCAATTTAACGTAATAATTGCTCTAATGCTCCATGCACTTTGCTAAAATTGAATTGTTCAACCACATTCCGCATCATTGCGCTAATCTGTGCATTTTGAAGGTTTCCTATAGAACCCTCATGGGTATGGTTAACATTCATTGAATACTTAAAGTTCCCGTTTTCGATATCCTGGCCGATTTTTTTGTAGGCATCTCTGAAGGGTACCCCCTGGATAACCATTTTATTTACTTCTTCCACACTAAAAAGGTACTTGTACTTTTCGTCTGTAAGTATGTTTTCATTTACTACAACATTGGTCAGCATAAGTGCTGCCATAGTGATACAGGAATGAAGGTTCTCAAAAGCCGGGATCAGGTGTTCCTTTAGCAACTGCAGGTCGCGCTGGTAACCGGAAGGAAGGTTAGTTGTCATGAGCATGATCTCGTTGGGTAATGCCTGCAGGCGGTTGCAATGCGACCGGATCAGTTCAAATACATCCGGATTTTTTTTGTGCGGCATGATACTGCTACCCGTTGTCAGTTCATCAGGAAATGAAATAAAAGCAAAGTTCTGGCTAAGGTATAAGCAGGCATCCATACTTAATTTCGAGAGAGTGGCAGCAATGTTAGCCAGGGCAGCTGTTACAATTCTTTCGGTTTTACCCCTTCCCATTTGTGCATAGACCACGTTATAATTTAAGGAATCAAAGCCCAATAATTCTGTGGTCAGGCTCCTGTTAATGGGAAATGACGAACCATAACCTGCAGCCGAGCCAAGCGGGTTTCTATTAACCACCTTGTAGGCAGCCTGTAGCACCACCAGGTCATCTACCAGGCTTTCAGCATAAGCGCCGAACCACAATCCGAAAGAAGAGGGCATGGCTAATTGCAAATGCGTATACCCGGGTAATAAATGATCCTTGTATTTTTCACTTTGAATGATGAGCAGTTCGAACAGGTGGCCGGTAGCCTGAACCAATTTTTCGATTTCGCTGCGGAGAAATAACTTAAGGTCAACGAGTACCTGGTCATTGCGCGACCGGGCACTGTGAATTTTCTTACCGGTATCGCCCAGTTCTTGCGTTAACATGAATTCTACCTGCGAGTGCACATCTTCAACACCTTCGTCTAAGGTGAAATTGCCTTTGATTATCTGCCCGTAAATCTTTTTAAGCGCCTGTTGCAACAGGGCCAATTCGTTTGCTGATAACAATCCCACAGATTCCAGCATCTGGATATGTGCCAGGGAGCCCATTACATCAAAAGGCGCCAGGTATAAATCGAGTTCCCGGTCTTTACCCACAGTGAATTGCTCCACTTCCTTTAACGAGGTTTTGTCTTTTTGCCAAATTTTCATATAAGTGCCGTTGCTGTTAGATGCAGAACAAATAATACCTGTAAGTTACATTGCGCTTTTTAAATGCGGATAATGACCAGGGTTAGCTGTTCACTTTTCTCAATATCTCAATATATGTATTGATTCCTTCACTAAGTTCATGAAGGTAAATAAATTCGTCTGCTGTATGACTTCTCGCGCTGTCGCCAGGCCCGCATTTTAAAGAAGGGGCATCAATTAAAGCCTGGTCCGAAGTGGTAGGCGATCCAAACGGCTGTTTGCCCAGACTGAGTCCGGCTTCAACAAGCGGGTGCCCCATGGGGATTTTTGATGATCGCATG
>JBBJOD010000420.1:0-4889 GCA_037721715.1 Chitinophagaceae bacterium
AGCTCGAAACAAAATATTCCACCTCCGTTCTTCATCTGCTTGACAGCAGTACCATATTGGGGATGGCTTTGCAGGAATGGATATTTCAGCCAATAAATTCCAGGATGCTGGTCTAATGACCTGGCAATGTGTAATGCGTTGGAGGCATGCCTTTCCATGCGCACATCGAGTGTTTCCAGGCTTTTGCTTAAGATCCATGCGTTAAAAGGCGCCAAAGAAGGGCCTGTACTTCGGCAAAACAAATAGATATCTTTAATTAATTCCTTTTTTCCTACAACAACACCACCCAGTACCCTTCCCTGTCCATCGATCCATTTTGTGGCCGAATGCACTACCAGGTGAGCGCCATAATCAATAGGGCACTGGCTCACCGGGGTGGCAAAACAATTGTCAACATTCAGAATGAGCTGATGCCTGGCGGCAAGCTGGCCTGCAAATTCCAGGTCTATGATTTCCAAACCCGGGTTGGTAGGTGTTTCGAGGTAAATCATTTTCGTATTGGGCCGTATAGCTGCTTCCCATTCTTCGGGGTGGCCGGCGCTGACGTAAGAATATTCGATACCATACCTGTGCAGGTATTTTGTGATAATGGTATGGGTGCTTCCGAAAATGGAGTTGCAGGCTATCAAATGATCGCCTGTTTTTAGCAATGCCATAAAAGACGCGAAAACGGCGCTCATGCCAGATGCAGTGGCATAGCCAGCTTCTGCGCCTTCCAGTGCACACATTTTGCTGGTGAACTCATCTACGTTCGGGTTACTGAAACGGCTATAGATATTGGCGTCTGTTTCATCAGCGAAGGCTGCCCGCATTTCTTCCGCATTTTCAAACAGGAAACTGCTTGTCAGGAACAAAGGAGTCGAATGTTCACGTTCTCCTGTTGTTTCCGTTTGAGTGCGTATGGCTTTTGTAATCCGGTGTAGTTCCATGTGGTGGGGGGTGAATGGTCAATGGTGAATGGTAAATGGTGAATGATGAGGCTTTGATGACACCCCAAACGTGACGGCCGATCCTACACGATCTTCATATCCCACTTCAGATGACAACCTGCCTTCCTGAGTGTTTCTGCAACAGAACAATATTTTTCCATCGACAGTTCGCAGGCCCTTCTTGCTTTTGCCGGGTCAATATTACCGCGCAATTCAAATACAATCGTGACATCCTCCCACAAAGATGGCTCTTTGCCTTTTTCTCTTTCGCCTTCGATTTTCATATTAAATCCTTCAATCGCCTGCCTTTGTTTTTTGAGTATGGAAACAATATCAATAGCACTGCAACCCCCAAGGCCCATTAACAACATCTGCATTGGACGTACACCAAAATTATTTCCGCCTGTCTCTAGGCTGGTGTCTAGTCGCACCACATGGCCATTGGCATCTCTGGCCTCAAAACCAAATTCGCCGTTTACCCGCTCTATTTGGACTTTTATCATTTCATAATATTTTTGCAAATGTAATTCACATACACCTTTACTTTGCGTTCTGAAAGTATAGAATGTAATTAATGAATCAATTTTATTTTGAAGAAGCTTTCCCACTTGAAACAGGGGCAGTTCTACCGGGTATCACCATTGCATACAATACTTATGGACATTTAAACGCCGACAAAAGCAATGTGGTATGGATCTGTCATGCACTTACGGCCAATTCGGATGCAGCCGACTGGTGGCCGGGGGTAGTAGGAGCCACGCATGTAGTTGATCCATCAAAATACTTTATTGTCTGTGCGAATGTGTTGGGTTCCTGTTATGGTACTACAGGCCCTTTGGATACTGATCCAGATACCGGCACCGCCTATTTCGATCACTTTCCACTGATCACCATACGGGATATGGTAAAAGCACATATCTTACTAAGGAAGCGGCTCGGCATTGACAAAATTTTTATGCTGATGGGTGGAAGCATGGGCGGTTACCAGGTATTGGAATGGGCAGTAATGGAACCCCACCTGGTAAGCAGGTTATTTTTACTGGCAACATCTGCTACAGAAAGTGCCTGGGGCATCGCTACGCATACTGCTCAACGTTTGGCTATAGAAGCGGATGTTACCTGGCAACAGCATGTACCTGGCTCAGGGGCGAAAGGTTTGAAAGCGGCCCGGGCCATTGGTATGCTCACTTATCGTAACTACGGCATACTGGTTAAAAAACAAACGGATAGCGACGCAGAAAAACTTGACAATTACAAGGCGTCATCTTACATCATCCACCAGGGAGCTAAACTGGCTGACCGTTTCAACGCTTACAGCTACTGGCTACTTACCAAAGCTATGGACAGCCATCATCTTGGCAGGGGCAGGGGTGGTAAAACAGACACGATTTTAAAAACGCTGATCCAAAAAACCCTGATTATCGGAATTACGAGTGATATCCTGTGTCCATTATCCGAACAGGAATATCTTGCGGGAAACATGCAGCACGCAACCTTGATTGAAATAGATTCGGCGTATGGACATGACGGCTTTATGGTTGAATCAGACAAGATTTCTAATTACCTGTTACGATGGCTTGATACAGCAGATGACAGCTGATGATACTTACCACCTTCGTACAACTGCCTCTTTCAATACCTATCCACCATTAAAAAAAAGGCCAGGATTTGGAAACAGACATAACAAGAATCCGCAGGCTCCATAAGCTAACCAGTGATCCCACACATATAAACATGGTTTTTAACGGCAACTTTCCGGCAAGCCTGGCAGCGATGGGTGAGGCTGCCAGCCCGCCAATTATCAATCCCGCTATTACCTGCCAGTGACTGATGCCAATCATGGTAAAAAAGGTGAGGGCGCTTGCAAGCGTTACAAAAAATTCTGTGATACTTACCGAACCGATTACATAACGGGGTGTGCGCCCTTTCAGGATCAGCGTGCTGGTAACAAGAGGACCCCAGCCACCACCGCCAAACGAATCCAGAAAACCACCTGCCCCGGCCAGCCAGCCAACACGTTTTACTTTCACATTGCGTTTGTTCTTGCGAAAGGCTGCCAACAATATTTTTGTTCCCAGGAATAAGGTATAAGATGCCAGCAACGGCTTGATGTATTCCGCATATTCGGTTCCAAATTTTGAGAGAAGGTAGGCTCCAATTACTGCACCGGTTATTCCTGGGATCAACATTGCTTTGAAAAGCTTCTTATTTACATTACCAAACCTGTAGTGGCTATAACCTGATGCACCGCTGGAAAACATTTCTGCCGTATGAATACTTCCGCTTATTGCAGGAAGATTGATACCAAGGGAAAGCATCACGGTAGTGCAGGTTACCCCATAACCCATACCCAATGCACCATCTACCAGCTGAGCAACAAAACCGGCTAGGATCATCCAGTAGAAATGTTTATCCAGGTGTTGCGACATTCCTTGTAAACTGGTTAATAATTGTTCATACGGTATGTACGACAACAGCACATGGCCAAAAAACATAAAGAAGAACGCAAATAGAATCCAGGATGCGATTTGGCGCCAGCGTTTCTCCACCGTTTTGATATCGGCATCATTACCCGATGCAAGTATCTTCGTTACATCATTGAGTTTGTCCACTTTTCCCGCAAAATCGCCGTTTAACTTATTCCGGATAAGCTGCATGTTGCTTAATATATCATCCAGCTTATCGGGTAACAATTCGTTAAAAGTTTCTTTCAGCCGTTTGGCAATAGTGGGGGATTTGCCATTAGTTGAAATGGCTATTTTCAGGTTGCCTTTTTTTACTATGGAGCTGAGGTAAAAGTCGCACAATGCAGGCTGGTCAGCAACATTTACCAATTTGCCCTTCTGCTTCGCGTCGTTGCGAATCTGCCTGCTCATTTCCGGGTCATTCACGGCAACGATGGCAATATCAACGTCATCAAGATCTGTTAGCGTATAGGGCCTTTGAAGGATGTTTAAATTAGGATGGTGCGATGCGGTATTAAAGATGGCTTCCCTGATTTCTATGGCAACCAGGTTTATTTTCGTCTCGGGTGAATTGTGAATAACCGCCATTAGCTTTTCAAGCCCGATATTACCACCGCCAACTATCAGCACCCTCATGTCTTCCAGCTTGAGAAAAACAGGAAAAAGATTGTTACCGCCGGCTATCCCATTCTGCTGCAAATCGGCTTCTATTGGTGTGAACGGCTTCAATGTTGGGAATGCTAAATAATAAATGGTTAAAAACAAATCTACAATAATCTCCACTTAAATGGTAGACTATCCAGAATATTTCCAAAAATTAACACAGTTCAAGTAAAAACAAATGGCACCTTTCGTTAACCTGTCAGCTTAATAAGTCAGGCGGAACCATCGTTTAATTTGCAGAGTAAACGGTTGGGTAAAGTTTGCAAAAAGTTTACAAAGCAGTGACCCAGTTTTTTCTCAAGGAAAAGTCGCCAAATTTTTCTCCCTTGTTTTTCTCATTTTTAAAAATGCCAAACAGTTTGTCCAGCTCTTCTAAAATAGATGCCTCATCCAGGTTTTCCCTATAGATCTTATTGAGTCGCGTGCCTTCATGATCTCCACCCAGGTGCATATTGTACCGTCCCATGGCAGTACCTACAAAACCTATTTCGGCTGCAAATGACCTTGCACAGCCATTTGGACAACCTGTCATCCGAAGAATAATATCTTCCTCGTCAAGGGAATGTTTTTCAATCAGGGGTTCAATTTTCGAAATCAGAGAAGGAAGGTATCTCTGTGCCTCTGCCAGGGCAAGTGGACAGGTATTAAGCGCCACACATGCCATGGCATTTTTACGGATCATGGAAGCCGATTCTGTATGGCTGATGACATTAAAATTTTCCAGTATTGTCTGAATGCGTTGCTTATCATTTAAATCAATATCGCTAAGGATGAGGTTCTGGTTGCAGGTAAATCTGAAATTCGCCTTACCGGTTTTTGCCACTTCCAGCAA
>JBBJOD010000421.1:0-4882 GCA_037721715.1 Chitinophagaceae bacterium
CTCACGCGGGAGATGGTAAACTGGCGCCAGCTTTGCAAACAGCCCTTGAAAATTTTGCCAAGCCTTGGTTTAAGATGCGTAACCTTAACATCTTTCGGGATGAAGCCAGTTTGAACGCCTCGCCTCATCTATGGTCGAACATACAATGGGCGCTGCAACAATCTGAGTACCTTATTTACCTGGCTTCGCCTACTGCTGCTGCTTCCAAATGGATCAATAAAGAAATTGAATATTGGTTGCAACACAAGTCGATCGATACCCTTTTAATAGCATTGACTGATGGCGAAATTTTATGGGACGATCACCAAAAATTTTTCATTGATGCTGATATCAATTCCCTGCCTTTAGCACTTGAAAAAAAATTTGCGGAAGAGCCTTTTTATATTGATTTGCGCAACTCAAGAACGCAGGAAGATCTTTCATTAAGTAATCCAATTTTTAAGAAGGAAGTATTGAAACTGGCGGCACAATTACATGGTAAAGAACCAAAAGATCTGGCAAGCGAAGCTGTGATAACACATACCAGGATGATGAGGTTGCGGAATGCTGTCATTACTTCACTGTCAATACTTTTTTTAGGGGCAGTATATGCGGCATGGTTTGCCAATGCAAAAAGAATAGAAGCAAATGAAAAAACAGTAGAAGCAAAGGTAAGTAAAGACCGGGCTGACCTTAGCGCTTTGTATGCGAACGAACAAAGCAAGGTAGCCAGGGAGCAAAGAGACAGGGCTGTTTTTGCGAGGCTGCAGGCAGACAGTGCTGCTACTATGGCCCAACTTCAGAAAGATACTGCACAGATGGAAAGAGACAATGCGTTTGTCCAGGAAAGAATCGCGCTGAATGAAAAGAGAACAGCACAGGCAAATTATTTGTTGTCGGAAGCAAAAAGCGCTTCAGAAACTGATCCTACTGTGGGCTTAAGGCTGGCAGAGGCTGCTATGAAGAAACACCCGGATCCCATGATAGAAGCAGCTGCCTACAAGATCTACCGTGAAAATTCATTCTACAAAATCATTGGCTCACATAAGAACACGATTGGTTCGGTTGCTTTTTCGCCAGACGGCAGATACGTTCTCTCTGCTTCCAGGGATAGTACCGCCCGAATAGGGGACTTAAACGGAAATATTATTCATCATTTCAGAGACCCTTCACAGTTGCGCTGCGCTGCCTTTTCACCAGATGGTAGATATGTGCTAACCGGTTCTCGGGATGGAACAGCAAGATTATGGAATCTGAAAGAAAAAGTGATCAGGGAATATAGGGGGGAAGCGTCGGTACTCGATGTTGCTTTTTCTCCTGATGGAAAATCTATCCTGGTTGGTTCAGTTGACAGCATTGCCACGTTATGGAGCATCGATGGCAGGAAGCTGCGGCAATTCAATGGTCACTCAGACCAGGTTACGTCCGTAACATTTTCACCCGACGGAAAACAGGTCCTCACCGGCTCGTATGATGAAACAGCACGTTTGTGGAAACTGGATGGTAGCATGGTCAGGAAGTTTGAAAATAATTCTATTGTTTATTCAGTAGCTTTTTCGCCAGATGGTGAATTCCTGCTGGCAGGCTGCCAGGATAAATCAGCAAAGATGTGGCGCATAAATGGTCAAAAGATACGTGAATTCAACAGCCACCTGGATGCGGTAATTTCAGTAGCTTTCTCTCCTGAGGGCAGTTTTATTCTTACTGGCTCATGGGATAAAACCGCTGTATTATGGGAAATAGCAGGTACGGTTATCGAGGTGTTTAAGGGGAGTTCTACCTGGGTAACTGCTGCATTTTCACCAGATGGCCGATCAATTATTACGGGTGGGGGTGAATCAGCTTCCCTGTACAATGAACCTGGCGGCCATACCGTGAAAATTTGGGATGCGAGGAAATGTTATAGTGAATTTAAATCAAAACCAGGTGTCATTACCTGGGAGTTTTGCCCTGGCAAAGACCTGGTGCTGACGGGTTGCTCTGACAGTACCATTCGTATAGTTACCAGGCAGGGTATGCTTGTAAAAGAGATCAGTGGACATACCGGAAAAGTAATGGACATTGCATTGTCGCCAGATGGAAAATCGTTTGTTTCCGGCTCTTTGGATTCAACTGCAAAATTGTGGAATATCGATGGCCATTTGATCCAGACATTCAAAGGACATACCGGCATCATCAATGCAGTAGCGTTTTCACCTGGTGGCCAGTTGATTCTTACTGCCTCAGAAGACAAAACGGTTAGGGTCTGGGACGTTACCGGCAAATTAAATAAAACAATTATCCACCCTGGTGCAGTGCGTGCTGCAGCATTTTCTCCTGACGGGAAATGTATACTTACCGGAACCAGTAGTTACGGAGAAGTAGCGCGTTTGTGGAAGGTAGATGGCCAGCTTGTACGAGAATACTTTTATTATGACTTTAGTTATTTGTCAACACTCGATTTTTCACCAGATGGTCAGTCTTTTATAACAGGTTTTAATAATTATACAGCCAAGCTGTGGTCATTAACTGGTAGGTTAATCCAGGAGTTTAAAGGTCATGCCGATGCAGTAACCGCTGTAAAATTCTCACCTGATGGCAAAATGATACTTACAGGTTGTGCCGATGGAACTGCCAGGTTGTGGCAACGAAACGGCAATACCATACAGGAATTCAGAGGGCCTGCCGCAATGGTTGTTTCAGTAAGTTTTACACCGGATAAAAAATTCATTTTGATAGGGTCATTGGGTAATACGGCAAGAGTATGGAAAGTTCCGATGCCCCTGGATCAATTGCTGACTCAAAATAAAATTGAGTACCTGTCGGTGGAACAAAAAAGGAATGTTGGCATGGAGAAGTAACGGTCACCAGTAAGTGCTACAGCCTGGCTTATTGTTGAATGGAGAAGTTGGCTTACTTGTATTACGTGGCTCTTACGGAAGAAATTATTTTAATTGATGACGGCTCTGCTGGCTGAGGATCTTGAATAACTAGTAATCCGGTTGAGGCACAAACAGTAACACATTCAGCGCAGGTACTTTCATCAGTTTATAGAGGAATATAATAAGCGCAGAAATTTACATCTTATTTATGTCAGAAAAAGGCAATAATTGGTTCCATAAATACTCGCCGCTGCATTGTTACAAAGCAGCAACCTCAAAATCGCAAAACGTTTGTTACTGATCTTTGACCTTGTGAGCTTTAGGATATAATTTCTTAACTACTTTGTCAGATTTTTTATCCAAGTCTTTGCTTACCGTCTCAGCTTTGTTTTTAATTTTAGTACCAGTTTTTTCAGATTTTTTCTCCATTTTTTTTTCTGTTTTGTCCTGCGAATAGGTGATAAGCCCAACAGTACAGATGGCAAGTGTTACTAATAGTTTTTTCATAATTCTTAATTAGCTAATTTTTATAAATACTGTATAAAATTTGTACTGTAAATTACTCTTAATTACGGTCTGAGAATTTGAAAATCTGCCTGCACTCAATATATTTAACAAACCTTATTTCACTGGATGTAACAATTCAGCTATTCTTATGTCATGCAAATGGTATATGTAAGGGTCAGATCGCGAACCAGGTTATCAGCAATTAAGAATATATGGTTGGCTTACACCTATTTTACCATGAATTTCGTTGTATCGTTTAAGTTAAGATATGATAGGCAATCAGCATTGCCCAGGAAAAGACTAAAGCTGTCAGGCCTGGTCTGAAGGAGATTATTTAGTATGAAGACCTGCCATTATGTGAGACAAATGAGAAGATAACCGTTTATATGGATTGCAAATATTTTATATACTTCCTCCTGTACATTATTTGTTCATTAGATTCACATGGGCAAGTAGCTGGTACAAATGTAGCCGCGAGGTGCGGAACAATGGAACGTCAGCAAAACAGGTTTAATGATGATCCTGCTTTAAAAGCGGTATTTGAGCAGGAGCAAAACCAGTTCAACCGGATCATTAAGGAAGGTAGAAATTCAATTTCGGCAAGGTCGAACAGGTTAAATGCCATATACACCATACCTGTTGTTTTTCATATTGTTCTTGGCAATCCTGCTTTAGTTACGGATGCGCAGGTGAAGGCACAACTGGATACTTTGAATAAAGAATTTTCCGGTGCAAATCCGGATACATCAAAGCTGCCTTTGTTTTTTAGGTCATTATTTGGTGTTTCAGGAATTAATTTTTGCCTGGCACAGCGAACTCCTGACGGTGAGGTTTCCAGCGGTATAGAACGTGTTGTTACTAATAACACCTCATTCAGTTTTGTAGATGACAGGGTAAAGCACGCTGGTTCAGGGGGTGCGGAAAGCTGGGACGCTGCCAGGTATTTCAACATATGGATCTGTGTGCTTGATAACAATATAGCTGGCTACTCCACTTTACCACAGGATGGAATTGAAAGCGATCAGGGTGTGGTAATAGACCATCGTTCTTTGCCGGGCGGTTCATTTACAACATATAACCGCGGCAAAACACTGGTCCATGAAACAGGCCACTATTTTAACCTTTATCATACCTGGGGCGACGATGAAGGGGCTTGTACGGGCAGTGATTTCATTGACGATACACCCAACCAGGCAGACGCTACCACTGGTTGTTTTTCAGGCATTAAAACCGACAAATGTACCACTTCCGGCAATGGTATCATGTACCAGAATTTTATGGATTACACCGATGATGCCTGTATGATACTGTTTACCAGGGAACAGGTAGCTCGTATGGAAACTGCTTTAACACTTTATCGGTCTCCATTGCTGATTTCAGACGGTTGCCAGCCGGTGATTAAAAAGAACTTTGATGTTCAGCTTGTTTCAATTGATCAACCCGGACAAAGATTGTGTAGCCCATTGTTTAACCCGGCCATCAGCATTAAAAACAGGGGTACACAGACCTTGTCCTCTTTTGTAATCACTATCAGC
>JBBJOD010000422.1:0-4874 GCA_037721715.1 Chitinophagaceae bacterium
AGATTGGAATCGGTTACTAACAGGCCCGGCGAAACACTTGCGCCAGTGGAAAAGTAATACCCGATACCTGACACTCATCATCCGACCTCACCCATCACCCATCACTCATAACCCATCACTCATCACTCATAATTCATAATTCTCATCACTTCCTATCCGCTCTTTTCGCCAGCTCTTTAATTGGCATGGCGATCATCCTGCCCATGGGCTGATTGTTTCGATAGGTAATTACTTTCAGCGTGCTTGCGTCTTTTGGAGGAACAAGTGGCTGGCTGTATTTAGGGTAAAACCTGTCGGGAAAAGAGTTGTCGAAACTATAGTGGATATCCAGGCCTTCCATTTCAGTGGCCAAATCAACGGAAAGCGTCCTGTCTTTGTTTCTACTTACAGTGAAAATGGGGTCATACATGCTGCGTGCATAGTTGATCTCAGCTACATCAAAACGTTCAAACTGCTTTTCAACCCTGTTAACAAAAGGCTTCCATTCCTTTTTTTCTTTTGGTGACCATAGCGTTTCAGCAATGGCGAACGCCCTCGGCCATAACATATATTGCAAATGACGCATGTTATAGATCTGCTCGGTCCAGAGGTTTGCCTGGCCGCCCTTGATATATTTTGCATCTACCCCGTCAGGCACCGGTTCAAACTGGTAGGCTTTATTCAATCGAAGGCTTGCGTAGATCAACGGTTCAACGATGGGGTCACCCTGCATATAATCGAGGTAGGCAAACGTGGTTGGACTCATTACCACTTCATGTCCCATTTTTGCAGCCTCGATTCCGCCCTTCATGCCCTGCCAGCTCATTACCACTGCACCGGGTGCAAGGCCGCCTTCCATGATTTCATCCCAACCTAAAAATTTTTTACCTTTTGAACGTACGATTTTCTCAAGCCTTTTTTCAAAATAGCTCTGCATTTCGTGCATATTCTTCAGGCCTTCTTTTTTCATCAATGCCTTTACTGCTGTGCTTTGCTCCCAAAAATTTTTAGCGCATTCGTCACCCCCCATATGAATGTATTCGAATGGAAAAAGTGAAGCTACCTCGGTAACCACTTTGTCTAAAAATTCATATACTTTTTCATTAGCCGGACAAAGCGTATTATCAATCATAGCTGTAAAACCTCCGGCTTTCCAGTTCATGATGGGTTCGCCTGAGCGTACCCGGTAGTTCTTTGCGCCAGGTGTGCAGGAAAGGTCGGGGTAAGAAACAATTGCTGCCAGGCTATGCCCGGGAACATCTATCTCCGGCAATATATTCACAAACCTTTCGCTTGCATACTTAACAATTTCTTTGATGTCTTCCTGGGTATAAAAACCTCCGTACGTTCGCGGTTCATCAGGTAAAGGAGGCGAAAAGTTTCCGAACCTGCCTACTTTTTTCACATTCCAGGCGCCCACCTGTGTCAACCTGGGCAGGCTTTTTATTTCAATGCGCCATCCTTCGTCATCGGTTAAATGTAGGTGCAGAAGATTGTATTTGTAGCGCACCATATCATCAATAAATTTTTTTACATCGTCTTTGGTAAAAAAGTGGCGCGATACATCGAACATAAGCCCTCTCCATGCAAAGCGGGGATAATCGGTGATCTCTACACAGGGAACCTCCCAAACGGGTAATTTGACTGGAATGAAACTTTCTATCTGCTTCGGGAACAACTGTATAAGCGACTGCATTCCATAAAATAAACCGGCAGGCCGGTTGGCCGAAATCGCAATGTTCCTGGTTGTAACTGACAACCGGTAGCCTTCGTTACCAATCGAGGCATCGATCGTTTTATTGATCACCAGACTTATATCGGCATCTGGCCTGTTGTCGATAGTAATTTGGGTGCCTGAACTGGTTGAAAGCCTGTTCTTCAACAGGTCGGTCACCTGCTTTATTTCCGGCTCAGCACTTGCAGAGATGGAAATTTTTTGTGGTAAAATGAACCTACCGGGTTTGGCGGTAATTTTTACAGGTTCCGGAATGATAGCAAAGGCATTTTCGTTTGTTTGACAATAGGAAACTGTATTGATCACGCAAAAGCAAAACAGGACAAAGTTTTTTTTCATTTGGAGCTATGACATTTTAATAGAATCACATGGCGCAAAATAATATTAAATGATTTAAAATCGAAAACAGTTTGTTATGGATTGTAACAGCGCCAACCGGGTTCTTCATAGTGACCAGCGAATCGGAACGAAACACATGGCATGGTTATTAGATCAGTATCCTTAAAATATTATGAAACTGATTTACTTTTTTGCGATCTTAATTGTAACATTTTCCTGTTGCGATACGCCGAAGTCCATCACCGCCAATCCGTCTAATCAGTCAAATACCAGTGGTACACTCGGGTCTGCTAAAATGACAAATGAACTTCCATTAAAAACGGATACTTCTACCGTCAAGCAGGATTCCATACGCCTGAATCATTAATGGTACTTGAAAAGACGAAGCGAGCCAATCCTGGTGTACAGAGGATGGTACGAAGCGGGTGTATACTGGCGCTATAAGCGCTTAAACTCCTACTTTTGCAGGTCATGAAGTTAAGAAAGTACTGGAATATGATCACTCATTGGGAGAAATGGGATTACCGCGTTAAATACATTCCACTAATGCCGGCCTGGTTGTGGTATTGCCTTCGATCCGGTTCAATGTGGTTTTTTACACCATCAAATCCAACCCTGACATTTGGCGGTTTTGAAGGAGAAAGCAAGAGGGAGATGTATAACCAGCTTCCGCCTTTCAGCTATCCGAAAAGCATATACGTTTTACACGATTCGCTTTTTGAGGAAGTTGAAAAACAACTGGTTTCAAGCAACCTACAATATCCTTTTGCCGTAAAGCCTGATGTAGGCATGGGTGGTTTTTTATTCCGGAAAATAGACAACGTAAATGAATTCCGCCAATATCATGAAAAGATGCCGGTTGAGTACATTGTACAGGAATTGATCGATTTTCCCCTCGAAGTAAGTGTATTTTATTACCGGTTTCCAAATGAAGAGAAAGGCACCATTTCCGGGTTAATCAAAAAAGAAATGATGGAAATAAAGGGTGATAATATCCATAGCATTGAAGAGCTGATACTAATGCATCCACGCGCGGGATTTCGGCTAAAAGAATTGAAATCGAAACACGAAAACCGTTTACAGGAAATTATGCCGGCCGGAGAAGTTTTTAAATTGTCGTGGGCCGCCAACCTGAGCCGTGGTGCAAAACTGGTTACGCTCGCACATGAAGCAGATGACAGGTTGCTAAAAGTTTTTGATGAGTTGAGCCACTTTACAAAGTCTTTTTATTATGGTAGGTACGATATAAAATGCCAATCTATTGAAGACCTGAAAGAAGGAAAAAATTTTTCGATTCTTGAGTACAATGGCAGCGGGGCTGAGCCACATCACATTTATGGTTCCGGAAACAACCTCTTCCAGGCATACAAAATTCTATTGCATCACTGGAAAGTTTTGTATGAAATATCTAAATACAATCACAGGAATGGAGCGCGGTATTGGAAATTCAGACCAGGTTGGCAATTTTTGAAGGCGGCAAAAAAGCATTTTAAGATTCTCAGGGAACTGGATGCCCAGGCGATTTGATGTAAATACCAGTGCTGGGTCTCACCACGTTTTGAAGTTGCTGACCGCTACCAGTTAACTACCACCGGTGACTTTGCACCCAGGCTGGCACCCATGAATCCAACTGTACCAGCTTCCGGCAACCAGGCCCGAACCACACTCAATTCGGCGGTTAACCCGGCAAGTATTGTTGAATTACTGGCTGAAGGGCAGCGAGGTTTCGACTTGCGCCGCTGGCGGGCCATTGAAAAAGTGTGGGGACCCCCTGGTAGTGCGGGCGTATGGCGAAGAGATACCTGGGGTTCTGACCAGCAACGTTATTACCAGAATACCAACGAAAGAACCTACCAGCAAAATTATATCTTCCGGATTCCTCCTGGAGAACGCGATCGAAACCCTAACCTTACCCAGAATATTCCCTGGCTCTAGGCTGCATTTGAATTGTTGAAATCATAAAAACGAATGTAAAAATGTCAAAAAGTATTAAAATAGCCTATTCACTCCTGCTTTGTACCGCCGGGTTCCTGGCATGCAGGAAGGATGCGCCGGTAGATGAAGACGGCTTACTGATTACAAGGAGGGTAGAATGTTATGTAAGTAATTTTGAATTGCTGGGAACAGATTTCGTTACTGTAAGGTCAAAGGCCGTATTGATAGATACAACCGCCCAAACCATCAATGTAGAAGTGCTTTTTGGAACGGACCTTAAAAATGTTTACCCTCAATTTTCATTGGCAACTGACTGTAAACTGGATCCGAAGATTACCGGTAAAGCTGATTTTTCTGACCTGGCAAATCCCAAAACATATACGGTGGTATCTGGCAGCCGCCAGGTTAAAAAGCCGTACAAAGTAATCATCAAATTTCAATAACCGAATAAATAGAACTGGTTATGTATCGAAATAAGTTATTAGAATCATTTTACCTTCTTTGCTCGTTGCTGGTTGTTCTGGTGGGTTGCAAAAAAGAGGAGTATGCCATACCAACGCTTAGGTCTGAACTACAGAACGATGGCATCAAACGAACATTGGGTCCCAACATAGTTGGGTTGCCTATTGAATTTGCATATGCCATGGCTATCCCGCCAGGTAAGGGCAAACTGGTGTCAGCGCAGGTGGAAGCGAGCACTGCAGGCGCCACCGGCACCTTTCTTGAAAACAATTCATATTATACGTAAAGCAATGGCCAGGATAGCGGAATACTGATTGGGCAGCCATCAGTTAATGAAGGCCCCAGAACGAAAGTTACCTTTACACGTGATACCAGCGCATCAACATTGAGGTATTATTATAATATACCCGAAGAGGCACGCGGA
>JBBJOD010000423.1:0-4871 GCA_037721715.1 Chitinophagaceae bacterium
GCCGGAGATGATCATCAATATCATCCAGGAAATAGATGCATTTATCCTGGAGTCAGAAACTGCTTCTACTAATATGTACATCCAGCTTCTTAAAGATCGCATAACTGAAGAAAAATATTTCAAGGATAAAATAACCAATACCTCGCCTGGTATGGTGTACGTATTTGATATCGTAGAACAAAGAGGCGTATACTCAGATTTGAAGCTTTTTGAGCACCTTGGTTTCACAGAAACGGAATTGAAGGAAATGGGAAATTAAATTTTGCGGCAACTGATTCATTCCGACGACCTGTTTAAATTAAAAACTCATATCGATGCTTTGCTTTTGGCGAAAGATGGAGAAATTTTGTCGCTTGAATGCAGGGTCAAAATAAAAAACGGCGATTACAGGTGGCAGCGCAGTTATGACTCCGTTTTTAGAAGAACGAAATCTGGGTCGGTATGGCAGAGTATCGGGATCGTTTTTGATATTCAAAATGAAAAAAGAATAGCAGAACAATTGCAACACCGCGAAGAAGAGTTATTAGAAGCACAGGAGTTGGCAGGATTAGGCAGCTTTGAATGGAACCTTTCTACAGGCAATAGCGTATCAACTCCCCAGGTGTTTAAAATACTCGGGTTACAAAGCGACTTTCACCTGGAAGACTTTATTGACAAGGTTCACCCTTCCGATAAATGCAGGGTGAAAATGTCAATCGATAAAGCAGTGAAAGAAAATGGTATTTACGATGCTGAGTACCGATATGTGAGTGGCAAATCGGAAAAAATCCTTTGGTCGCGTGGTGCCATCTCTGTTAGAGAAGGCCAGCCCGTTATGAAAGGCACTGTAATGGATATCACAGACAGGCATCATATTATCCAACGTCTTCAGCGAAGTGAAGAATTATACAAACAGGCACAAGCTATCACCCATATTGGAAACTATACCTGGAGCCTGACAGGTAATACTTTTACATGGTCTGATGAACTCTACAGGATTTATGGTGAAGAACCTCAGTCAGATATCATTACTTACGAGAAAGTTGCTACCTATAATCACCCGGACGATGCCCGCCTGGTAACAAATCATATACAGGAAAGCATTCAGACGCTGGAGCCTTTCAATTTCTATTATCGAATTATTCTGCCAGATAAAACGGTGAAGATCCTTCATGCAAGAGGGGAAGCGCTGACAGACGAAGCTGGCAAACCCTATAAACTACTGGGAACCGCACAGGATGTAACAGACCGGCAGCAGTTAATACAACGCCTGCAGCAAAGTGATGATCTGTACAAACAGGCCCAAGCACTTACTCATATTGGTAACTGGACCTGGGATATTGCTTTGAATAAACTTACATGGTCAGAGGAACTATACCGCATATTTAAACTCGATGTTCCATCTGGCGGTATCACATTCGAAAAGTACTTTTCATATGTTCACCCGGAAGATAAAGCACTGGTAACCCTACACATCAAAGAACCCCATGATCTATACTACCGCATTGTGCTACACGATGGCAGCATAAAAACAATTCACGGTAAAGGCGAGGTGCTGTTAGATGAAACGGGCAACACATGCAAGATGCTTGGAACATCTCAGGATGTTACAGAAGAAAAAATGGTAGAAAAAGAACTTAGGGAAAATCGAAATTTTATCCAAAAAATTGCAGATGCAATTCCTTCGATTATAACATCCTACAATATCAATACCGGAAAGTATTCTTTCGTAAACCAGGGGTTTGACAAATTGCTCGGTTACCAACCCGAACAATTGTTAAATGAAGGCATCTCTTTTGTTATAAAACTTATCCATCCTGATGACCTGTCACCTCTCATGGAAAAAAACGCGCAGGCTCTTGAGATGGCGAACGCCCAGCACCTGGATGTCCATAACGAGATGGTCGTAGAATTTCAGTACCGAATGCTTCATAAAAATGGCCAGTACAGGTGGTTTCATACTTTTGGTACTGTGTTTGACCGAAATAGTAATAATGAGGTAGAAAATTTACTTAATATTTCTTTAGACATTACCGACAGAGTGGAAGCTGAACAGGTAGTGTTCGCGATGAACCTGGAATTACAACAATCAAATGCAAGCCTTAAAGAGTTTGCCTATGTTGCAAGCCATGATCTGCAGGAACCACTTCGAAAAATTTCGACTTTCGGTGACAGGTTGCTTTATACCCACCGTGACAAGTTCAATGAGGAGGGGAAAATGTACCTGGAGAAGATTATCAATTCTTCTATTCGAATGCAGCAATTGATAAACGACCTTCTTTCCATTTCGATCATTTCCGGCAACAAATCTTTTGAAACATATAGCCTTCAACACATACTCAATGAAGTACTGTTATCGCTGGAGCATACTGTCGAGCAAAGAAAAGCGGTCATTACATCAGCTAATCTTCCGGAAGTCAATATTGTAGCTTCTCAATTCCGGCACCTATTTCAAAACCTGATCAGTAATTCAATTAAGTTTACGTCTCCGCAGGTTGTTCCTTTGATAAATATCAGCTTTGAATACCTATCCCCGTCTGATGTAAGCCAATTTAATCTGCCAAAATCACGAACTTATCTCCAGCTTACCTTTACCGACAATGGAATTGGCTTTGATAAAATATTTGCTGACAAAATATTTGCGATTTTTCAACGACTGCATAACAGAAGCGAATATGAAGGTACCGGGATAGGTCTTGCCATCTGTAAAAAAATCATTGAAAATCATGGTGGAGTAATCTTTGCTTCTGGAACTATGGGCAGGGGAGCAACATTTACTATTATAATTCCAGGGTAATGCAACAGGATGGTCAATAACGCTTACTTGCCGCTACAATGAAAATTTCCTTTTGCCTTAATTATTTCGATGGTGGCATTTATGAATTTTTTTTATCCTTTTTCCTTGCTTTTCCTTCCTTATTGAAAAAAAGCTTGAATTTTGTTCCAGAACCCAGTTTGCTTTTTACCTGGATGGTACCTTTTAATTGATCAAGCAGGAACTTCACAATACTTAAGCCCAGACCGGTAGATAGCTCGCCATCAGTAGGCTGGGAAGACAGGTGCTGGAACTTGCCATATAATAAAGGGATCTCCGACGCTTTGATCCCAACACCTTCGTCTTCTATTTCAATAACGGCATCTGTGCCCTTGTTATAAATCTTTATGAAAACACTTTTACCCCGTGGTGTATACTTTACTGCATTGGAAAGCAGGTTCTCAATAATTTGTGAATAACATTCCGCATCTGTAAAAAGGATGTTTTTTTGGCTGCCTGTAAAAAATATTGGTATCTTTTTCCGTTGTGAAATATCCTCATATCTTGTTATGATATTCTTGGTAAGTTTGATAATATCTATTGGCACCAACTTGGGTATAACCAGTCCTTTTTCAATCCGGTTTACATTGAGGTAGTTTTTGATGAGTTCATTCATCTGAAGAGATGCATCATAGATCGTGTTGTACGTTTCCCTGATCTTTTCCTGAGAATCAGGAAGATCGTTGCCGAGTAAAATCTTACTTAGCAGCATTACAACAGCTAATGGGCTTTGAAGGTCATGGTAAGCAATGCCTATAAACCGGTCTTTGGCATCATTAAGAACAAGCATTTCTTCATTTTCCTTGTGTAAGGCAATGTTTTTGTTGTTTAATTCCTTGCGTGATTCGTGGATATTTTCACGCATCAACTTTTTGATGGCCATATTAAAAACGGTGGCCCTGGTTATAATCAATTGACCTTCATCCCTGAAAACGCCTACAGAGTCAATGAGAACAAGCATTTCAGACTTGTCTTTCCTTGTTAAACGGTAGGTATGTTTTAAGCTTTCTCCTTTTTTAAGTAATGCGATATTTTGAAGATAAAGCCGCCTGTCTTCCTTGGATATTATATCCGTTATCTTTTTTTTTCCAACCAACTGTTCTCTCGAGTAACCAAGCCATTGCAGTTCCGTGTCGTTAATACGCGTGATTACCCCTTTTGCGTCAACGGTATGAAATCCACAGGGGGAATTGTTGTAGGTGTCTTCAATTTCCAAAAAAGCTGTCTGGCAGCTTAGCATGGAAGTTTCCATTGCTGATAACTTTTGCACCAGCTCAAAATACTTTGATCTGAAGTCATCTTCATTATTGGAAATCTGACTCTCTTTGTTATCGTTTCGCTTGAGCAGTTTGGTCATTCACAGTAAAGGATTTCATAAATCAATACAAATCTACCTTAAATGTACTTCAGTTAAATTATTGAACGCTTAATTGTTTCCCGAATTATGTAACGCTTTATTATAATTTATTAGTTGTTCTTTAACATGTTATTTTTACACGCATAAGCTCCTGTATCTATTTCTATGTTTACTTATATAATAAGTTGGTGTAATATTTACTGATTGCCGGTTATTTATCTTAATTTGATATAGTAACCCCTGGCGAGTGTTTACCATCGATATAAAATACTGAATTTTGTATGTCAGAACAAACGCTACATATTTTATTGATTGAAGATGATATTGACGATGTAGATCTCTTAAAAGAGGCTTTTGTTATCAATAACATTGATGTTTCTCTTGAGGTGATTAACGAAGGCGATAAAGTAGCTCCCTATCTTGCCAATGTTGAATTAACGCCCTCACTGATAATAATGGATCTTAACCTACCAAAAACGAGTGGAAGGGAAATCTTGAAGATGATAAAAACCTTGCCTGCGTTCCAATATATTCCATTGGTGGTATTTAGTACATCGTCTGCCCGGGACGATATTAATTACGCTTATTCAATGGGGGCAAGTAAATTCATTACCAAGCCGGTTAACATAGAAGGATGGAATTCAACCGTGATCATTATGGAGCAGGTTGCATCAGGTCCGATCAACAAAGAGCAATGAATTCAAATACTTTGATAGTACA
>JBBJOD010000424.1:0-4866 GCA_037721715.1 Chitinophagaceae bacterium
CTCATCGAGCAGGGGAACGCAGATCAGGCCCCTTCCGTGAATACTCATAAAATTTATCACCTGCGGGGTAACGTTGCGGGCTGCGGTAATAAAATCACCTTCATTCTCCCGGTCGTCGTCATCCACCACTATCACCATTTTGCCATTTCTAATGTCTTCGATGGCACTTTCGATACTGTCTAACATTAAAAGGTATTTATGTAAAAGTAACGTATATGCAGGGAAAAGGTTTTCACCCTTTACTACCACTGTTGCCCCTGTACCGGCGGGGCAGGTCGGTCAAAATGTATGTATTTGTCTTTCTCCCGGCTACACCTGGGTAAAATTACTTAACATGTTAAGGAATTGTTACGGCATGCAGCTAATAGTGATTCTAAGTTGCCTAAGTTGTTAATTCCACTTTTAAACTAGTGAATAATTCACTTTCTTTGTTCAGCAAAAAAAACTCTATGCTCAAATCCAGATTAGTGTGCTTACTAGCAGGCTTTCTCCTCTTGTTTCCTATTTTAATCCAGGCCCAGGTCACCAACAGCAGTATTACCGGCGTGGTGAAAGCGGGTACTGAGGTACTTACGGGTGCCACTATTAAGGCAACACATCTGCCAACCGGTACTGTTTTCACAACCGCCTCTTTAAAACAAGGTGCTTTTAATATCGTGAACATGATTCCCGGTGGCCCGTATACGGTAGAAGTGTCGTTTGTAGGTTACCAGAATTTGAACCAGTCAGACATCTTCCTCGCACTGGGCGAGAACACCCGGCTGGATTTGTCTCTGAGTACCACCACTACAACGTTGGAAAATATAACTGTCACAGGCGGGTCAACTACACGGAAGAAAACCGGGGCTTCAACAAGTATCAGCCGGCAGCAGATCAACGCGCTACCTACCCTGTCAAGAAGTTTGCAGGATTATACCCGGTTAACTCCCCAGGCTAATGGGAACTCTTTCGGGGGTGCCAACAACAAATACAACAATATTACAATCGACGGTGCTGTTAACAATGACGTTTTTGGACTTTCAGCCTCTGGCACACCTGGTGGGCAGGCTGGCACAACAGCTATTTCACTGGATGCCATCCAGGAGATCCAGGTGGTATTGGCTCCC
Source organism: Chitinophagaceae bacterium (assembly GCA_037721715.1). GTDB lineage: Bacteria > Bacteroidota > Bacteroidia > Chitinophagales > Chitinophagaceae > JADCRZ01. Next base: position 1,107 of record JBBJOD010000424.1, read on the forward strand.
TATGACATTACTTACGGAAACTTCACAGGAGGAGGCGTAAACGCAGTGACACGTTCCGGTACAAATAAATTGGAGGGATCGGCCTATTACTTTTTAAGAAACCAAAATACGATTGGCAAAAACCCCGTCAGCCGGGTAAGATCTACGAAATTTGCTGATAAACAATATGGCTTGAGATTAGGTGGCCCGATTATCAAGAACAAGTTGTTTTTCTTTGCGAATGCCGAATTGGCCAGAAGAACTGCACCAACCATCTTCAATGCAGGGGAAACCAATTCCTTGCTGACCGAAGCTGAAGCCAAGACACTCACTGATTATACACTTTCAAAATACAACTACAACGCCGGTACGTACAATGCCTTTAATTCCGAAACACAAAGTGATAAATTATTCGGAAGACTAGACTGGAACATAAATGACAAACACCGGTTGACCATTCGCCATAATTATATTAAAGCATTTGATGATAATAATAACCGCTCAGCTACTCTGTTCCGTTTAGGTAACAATACATACCGTTTCAATAACAAGCAAAACTCCACCGTAATTGAGTTGAGGAGCCGTATAAGTAACACGCTGTCGAACAACCTGATCGTGAGCCTGCAAAAAATAAGGGATTTCCGTACGGTATACGGAGCACTATTTCCCTCTATAGAAATCACCAAAGGATCCGGCATTGTTCAGCTGGGATCTGAAAGGAGTTCTGCAGCCAACGAACTGGACCAGGATATCATCGAGATCACTGATAACTTCAAGATCTTCAAGGGTAAGCACACTTTTACCATTGGTACACATAACGAATTTTTCAAATTCAGAAACCTGTTTATTAATAATTTCAATGGCAGGTGGCGATTTAACAGCCTGACCGATTTTTATAATAACAATCCCCGCCAGCTGGATGTTACTTACTCCAATACCCCCGGCACTTCCAAGCCCTCTGCGGAATTTTCTGCTGCACAGTTAGGATTTTATGCCCAGGATGAGATTCAAATTACCTCACAGTTCCGGTTAACCGCCGGCTTACGCCTCGACGTGCCAGTAGTGGGCGATCGGCCTTCCTTTAACAGGATCATTGATTCCACCTATAAGGGTTCGTATTCTACTTCTAACATCCCGACAGGCCAATTACTGTGGTCTCCGAGGGTCGGTTTCAATTATGATGTTATAAACGATAAAAGCATCATTGTAAGAGGTGGTGCCGGTATCTTCTCAGGCCGGGTTCCTTTTGTATGGATATCAAACCAGTTTTCTAATACAGGATTGCTGTTGAACACCATTGCGGTTACAGACAATGCAGGCACACCTGCTAACGAAGTTAACAGTGGCAGAGGCTTTGAACCGAACCCCGCATTGCAGGGCACCCTGGGAAGTGCCGGAAGAACATTCGAAGCGAACATCATCGATAAGAATTTCAAACTTCCACAAGTAGCCCGTTTCAACCTGGCGGCCGACGTTAAACTTCCCTGGGGCATCAATGCAACTTTTGAGGGTATCTATTCAAAAACGATCAATAACATCCTGTATAAAAATGTGAACCTTGCGGCACCATCTACCGTAGTAGACCCTGCTTATAATAAAGGTTTTGATAAGAGAGTCGCATTTTCTTCGTTAACGGCTGCAGGTGGCAGGAGGCTGAACCCAAATATTACCAGTGCTATTTTAATTGGCAACACAAATAAAGGTTATAGCTATAATGTTACTGCGCAGTTCAGTAAAACCTGGAACAATGGCTATGCTTCACTTGCTTACAATCACAACGACGCTACTGAAGTTAACAGCGGGGCCAGCTCTACCGCCTTATCTAACTGGGAATTTGTTCAGGTGGTAGGCGATCCGAACAATGCGCCTTTGGCAACAACCAATTATGCCCTCACACATCGCATAATAGGCGTGTTTTCATACAATCTTAATTATACCAAATACATGAGGTCTTCCATTGCCTTCTTTTACTCAGGCAACTCCGGATCAAAACTCACTTATGTTGTTAATGGCGATCTTAATACTGACGGTCATTTTGGGAATGACCTGGTTTACATTCCCCGCAATGCAAACGAAATTACCTTTGTAGACCTGCTTAGCGGTTCCACGGTAGTTTCTACGGCTGCTCAACAGTCGACGGCGTTCGATGCATTTGTTACCAATAACAAATACCTGAATAGTCGCAGAGGTATGTATACAGAACGAAATGGCAGCAATACCCCTTGGGAGCACGTGATTGATATGCGTTTCGCGCAGGATTTCTTCATTACGACCGGTGAGTCGAAGCATACGCTCCAATTTACTTTCGACGTATTTAATTTCACCAACTTGCTGAATAACGAATGGGGAAGACAGTTTTCTGTAAACAACCAGGCATATAACCTGCTTACTACGGTAAACCGTACGGGTGCCAATGCTGCGAAAGGATATAATTATTCGATCGGGCAGAATCCATGGAGTTTGAATTTTGGTTCCAGGTTCCAGGGCCAGCTTGGTTTGAGGTATAGTTTTAATTAATGATTGTACCAGCTGTTGGTCTTTGATCAAAACTTTTCTAATTAAAATGCCATCCTGAGAGGATGGCATTTTAATTAAGCGGATCAGTTCTGGCCGCCTGGATGGAGCTTTTACGGTCACGATGGAAACAGGCGGCCCATAGAGGAGCCATGGCTTTCATCCACTATTTCTAAACATGTTCAAATGGTGTATCACTCATCACCCATCACTCATCACTCATCACCCATCACCCATCACCCATCACCCATCACCCATCACCCATCACCCATCATTAACATCATTCATCTTTGTATTTCGTGTCCGAGTTTGTCGCGCTTGGTTTTAAGGTATTTTTCATTATGAGGATTCGCCACAATTTCCACGGGTACCGTTTCAACGATCTCTATACCATAAGCAGAGAGGCCTGCTCTCTTCTTGGGATTGTTACTGATCAGTTTCAATTTTGAGATTCCCAGGTAACGGAGAATTTGGGCGCCGATTCCGTAGTCTCTTTTGTCCATCGGAAAACCGAGGTGAAGGTTTGCTTCCACCGTATCCATGCCCTGTTCCTGCAGTCGGTAAGCTTTTAGCTTATTCACCAACCCAATACCACGACCTTCCTGGTTCATATATAGAATTACTCCTTTACCTGCAGCTTCAACCATTTCCATGGCCATATGCAGCTGGTCGCCACAATCGCAGCGAAGGGAACCTAAAATGTCACCGGTAAAACAGGAAGAATGCACACGTACCAGGATCGGCTCATCTTCTTTATATTCGCCTTTTATTAGTGCCATGTGTTCATTGCTGGTATTCTTTTCCCGGAAAGAGATCAGCTTAAAGTCACCGTATTTTGTTGGCATATTTACCCGCACTACTTCCTCTATCAGCGAATCTATCTTCAATCGGTATTCAATCAAATCTTTTATAGACACCAGCTTCAGATCAAACTTTTTGGCAATTTTACGCAGGTCGCGCACCCGCGCCATTGACCCGTCTTCATTCATTATCTCAACCAAAACTCCGGCGGGTTCAAAGCCCGCCAGTCGTGCCAGGTCGATGGTAGCTTCGGTATGTCCGGCCCTTCTTAAAACGCCACCGCCCTTTGCTTTTAAAGGGAAAATATGACCCGGGCGGCCAAGGTCGCGCGGTGTAGTGGCTGGATCAATTAATGCAAGGATGGTTTTTGACCGGTCATTAGCAGATATACCGGTGGTACAGCCATGACCCAGTAGGTCAACTGAAACCGTAAAAGCAGTTTCATGCAGCGCAGTATTATTATTAA
>JBBJOD010000425.1:0-4848 GCA_037721715.1 Chitinophagaceae bacterium
TGATAAAGCGCCAGTGGCATTTTTAGCGAGCAGCTTTTTTATCGGCATTCCTGTTTTTTTCGACACCGTCATCTTCCTGATGATGCCGCTGGCAAAGGCCATGTCACTGAAAATCGGAAAAAACTACCTGTTGCTGGTGCTAGCTATCATTGCCGGCGCAGTAATGGCCAATTCGCTCGTACCCCCGGCACCTGGTCCCTTATTTTTAGTGGGTGCCATGCAGATACCCATCGGTATGATGATGGTAGCCGGTACTATTTTGGGACTCATGACCAGTGCATCCGGTTATGCTTACGCTGTTTGGGCAAACCGGAAATGGACCGTACCTGTAAGGGATTCGCTCGATGCGCGGTTGGAAGACATTAAATTAAATTCAGCCAAAGATGATTCGCAGCTGCCATCCTTATGGTCTTCTTTGCTGCCCGTTCTGATACCGCTGGTATTTATTTGTGCGGATACTTTCATTAATCTCCCTTCATCCGGCGCTGGAAGCACGACACCAGCTAATGGTGGCCTCCTCTACAGATTTGTGCACTTCTTTGGCGATAAAAACATTGCACTGCTCACAGGTGGCGTGGCTGCATTGCTCCTGCTGGCAATACGAAAAAGAGGAACAAAATACGATATGACGGCGTTTGTACAGGCAGCTTTGCTGAGCGGGGGAGGCATCATCCTGATCACTGCTGCCGGTGGGGCTTTCGGGGGTATGCTGCAGCAAACCGGCATCAGCGCGCAGATAGCTGATATGACAAAAAGCTACCAGATGGCTTTGATTCCACTGGCATTTTTGATAGCTGCAGTGGTTCGAACGGCCCAGGGATCTGCGACGGTAGCGCTAATAACTGCTTCGGGCATCCTGGCGGGTATGGCCAACAATGGCCATCTTCAGTACCATCATTTATACATCGGGCTGGCCATCGGCTGTGGCGCTAAATTGATGCCCTGGATGAACGACGCGGGGTTCTGGATAGTGTGTAAGATGAGCAACTTAACAGAGAAGGAGGCGATGAAGACCTTTGCTCCTATGAACGTAGTCATGGGTGTTACGGGTCTTATCATCATTCTCATTGCGGCCAGGCTTCTGCCACTGATCTAATAAAAAGTTCGCTATATAGAAATAAATTATCCCTTAAATTTTAATTCACTAAAAATGGACAACAGTCAACACGAAGAAAAAGGCAAAAGCAAAATTGAACGGAGAAGTTTTGTTAAATCCCTAACTACCGGTTCAATTGGTGCAGCTGTTTTATCAGGTACCCTGGGTGCTAACTTTTTCTGTGCGGGGAAATCTGAAAACCCGGAGCCCCCGAAAGAGAATCTTGCAAAGGACAACCCGGCAAAAGCCACCCGGAAAGTGATCATGAAAGTAGGTTGCCAGTCGGGTGGCACTTCCAAGGAAAACCTGGAGTTTAAAGCGCGGCATGGCGTGTATAATATTGATGGAGGCTCGCCCAAGTATATTAAAGGTCTTGGCTGGGACCTGGAAGACTCTATGAAGAAAAAGGAAGCCTGTGAGAAATACGGCATCGCGCTCGACGCCTATCATTTTCCTTTGACTTCTGCAGGAATAGACAGTGTGGAATTTCCGAACGTGATGCTTGGAAAAAGCCCTGAGCGTGACCGTGAGATAGAGATGCTGCAGCAGATGATTTCCGTTGCAGGCAAAACAGGCGTTAATTGCCTCAACTATAATACGATTATTTTACCCATTTTGCGTACAGGCAAAACGGTCGATCCAAAGCGGGGTAATGCCAGTTATAACACCTGGGATTATAAAGAAGCTGTTAAGAGAAACGAACCGCTTACCATCGCCGGCGTTGTCGGCATCGACGAGATGTATGCAAGGATCAAATACCTGCTTGATCGTTTGATACCGGTTGCTGAAGAATACAAAGTAAGGCTGGCTAACCACATAGCTGATCCGCCTACGCATGCCGGTTACCGTGGTATCACCCGTTGGAACAGTCCGGATGTGTTCGAGGGCATCAAGCGTTTTGCACAGCTGTACGATAGCAAGTATCATGGCTTCAATTTATGCCTGGGCTCAACAGCGGAAGGATTAAAGAACCCCAGGGAAGAGATACTTCCAATTATCAAGTGGGTAGGGGAGCGGAAGCAGATTTTTAACATACACCTGCGTAACATAAAAGGGGGATGGGATTATTTTGAGGAAGTGTATCCTGACAATGGCGATATGGATTTTTACCGTGTTCTAAAGGCGTTGAGGGATGTTGACTATCCTTATATGGTGATGCCGGATCACGTGCCTCATCACCCGGACCCTGCTAGCAGCGGCCAGGCTTTTGCGTTTGCTTATGGATACATAAAGGCGATGTTACAGGCGGTTTCTTCGGAGGGTTAGGTGGATGGGGATGATGTGCCACGATGATTTGGTCGTGGCACAATAAATTCGTGGCACGCTTAAGAGGTGTGATAGTCTGATTAATTTAATCAAGTTGACGAAGAATTGGGTCAATTTCGGTAATGCGCAGGCAATCGTGCTCACTTAACCAGATACCGGTACTTAAAAAAACATGAAAATAGTGCAGTGTTTATTTCTGCCGTGTTGGTAGTCATTCGCTTTACGCATGTCTCAATATTTTCTCCATCTTCTTTCCTTTCGCCAATTCGTCCACTAACTTGTCCAAATATCTTACTTGTTTCGTTAAGGGATTTTCAATTTCTTCCACCCGATAGCCACAAATAACTCCTGTAATGAGGTGTGCATTCGGATGTATTTTGGCTCTTTTAAAAAATGTGTTGAAAGTCACTTTCTCTTCTATCAGTTCTTGCAGCTTCTTTTCATCGAAACCGGTCAGCCACCTTATTACTTCATGCAATTCTTCTTTTGTTCTGCCTTTACTTTCAACTTTTGTGATATAGTGCGGATAAACTGAGGGGAATGTGATTTTTGCTATTCGCTCATTGTGTTCCAGTGTTGTTTTCATAGCATGGTTTTTATTGTAAAGTCAATTGGCTGTAAACTTGTTTCGGCCCACAAGTCGCATCTTTATGTCGGCTGTTGCTTGCCTGTGGTTATTATTTCGTCTACTTAAGACCGCTGCTGATTTATGATTAAAAGTACAGCAACTTTACTGCCATGCTTCTCTGGCTATTTATTGTTGTTCCAATCTTCACTCAAAAAATCAAGGGCCCTTGTAAGGAAATCATTTTTGTCAGTAGGGTTATCAATTGGGACATACCCGCCATTAGGAACGATCCACAAATTTGCTTTTGAAATATGATGGTACATTTCCCAAGCGTTAGATACGGAAGCGATGGGATCAGCGTCTCCATGAATGATTAAGGTTTTTGCTTTTATGGTTGCCAATACATCGGGTGTGAAGGACGGATCACCATAGAGTTTTCTGAAATTCCAAAATTGGTTGAATAGCAAAGCAGCTTTTCGCGTTCCGTGTAATTTACTTTTAGACAGCAATGCTTCCTGATCATTTGCCAGCGGGCCTAGAGAAGTAATAAATTTTCTTGACGTTTCAGAAAAATAAAGTCCTACACTTATAATAATAATTTTCTGAGTAAGTAAACGTTTCAATGTGGCCAGGTATAATGTTATTAAGCTTCCTGAGCTCATGCCCATAACATAAGCAGAATCAATATGTAATTGTTCCAAAAGCCCTATGATATAGCCAGCCGCAGATCTATGAAAATAAACCTCAGTTGTATCCTTGTAATCTGAACGGCCGTGACCCGGCGCATCAATAGCTATTGTTCTATAATGTTTAGATAACTCAGCAAAATTCTTCCAACTTGAAGTGTTCCGGTAAACTCATGTAGAAGAATTAGAGGCATCCCCTGTCCTGTGTCTTCATAGTAGATTTTTAGTCCGTTAACTGTTGCAAATTTTCCGTTAGGAGAAACTTTTTCCTGGGCTTTTGTGGATTGAATTATTACGGAAACTAAAAAAAGCCAACTAATGAGATAATGATAATTTACTTGTTTCATAAACGTTAATTGTATAAACAGATTCTTTTATAAACTTACCGAACGATGACGCAAAAAACCACACCGTTTGCGGTGGTATGTTGGGCATGTATATTTGTCCGCTCATTACCAATTCTGACTAATATTCAATTGCTGAAATTAATAGCAAATGCTTCATAGGTAACTTCTGACGGAACCTATGCCCATGACAACTGATTATTATTGTCCATTGTCAAGCCCCCACTTTTGCCAATGGAGCACTGTTGGCGTTAGTTATGTGTCTAAATTCATTTCACAAGATGTATTCTCAAAGCTATTTCGATGCATTGAAACTATACGTTTGGCTTACTTCTAATCCTCTGATTTGTGTTCGTCTGTTTAAGAAAGTAGTTTAGGTTACTACAGGTAAAGGGTCTTGATTTTGGGCTTCTTCATTCAAAAATTCATTTCTCTTCTTAAGCATGGCTTGTGGGCGCCAATAAGTTAAACTCCTCCACAACCATTCAAACGGTCCAAAACGAAAATAACATAACCATACATGGCTGAAAACAATCTGAAATGCCCAAATGCTGATTACTACATAGTATATTTCATAGCGTTGCAATGTGCCATACAGTCCAAATCCATAAAAGATAATGGACGTAATAATGGATTGTGACAGGTAATTGGTAAAGGCCATTTGCCCAACCGGTGCAAAAACATTCAAAATTTTTCTGAAAGGAATAACTTTATATAAAAGTATAAGTAAACTTAAATATCCCATCGTTTGGAAAACCCTTCGTATCTGGTAAGAGTTGAATTGCTGATCTTGCGTTAATCGTACATTATCAAACCGCAACTGATAAGCTGCTTTGAGCATCAGGTAATTCAGGAGCAGGCCCACCGAAATGCCAATTACAGCAATTC
>JBBJOD010000426.1:0-4838 GCA_037721715.1 Chitinophagaceae bacterium
AGTGGTACACTTTTCAACCGCAATACTGGTACATAATTCAATCGGTACATACAAATGTCCGTATCCCTAATCTCCATTTCATTAAATTGTTCTGTAATAAGGTCAAGTGCATTGAAGTACCCGACAACTTCCTGCGAATCCCTGTCTTGTAGTTTTGTAACATCTAAGTTTTTAAGTAGAACATCAACCTCTTCATCGCTCATTTTTGAGCCCTCTATCCTGGTAGAAGCTCCTACACTTCTTACGGTGGCAATTGACTTCAGTTGTTTAAGCGTTTTTCCTTCCTTTTTTTCAATTGAAGACCATGATCCATCAAATCTATCAATAGCACTTATTAGAGATATCAAACGCCAATTTATTGAAATCTGAAATGTATGCACTTGTTCCATTAGCCGAAAGTAAGCTATAAAATCATAAAGATGATACGGAATGAGCTAGTAAAACTATCTTTTTTGATACGAATTGAGCTAATATGTTCTTGAGGTGAGGCGATAAATGAGAATAAGTGAAATTGAAGGGATGGGGAGGAAGTAAAGATTTTTTCAATAAACTGGTACGAAATGAGCCGAATTGATCTGTTTTTGATACGGTCTAAATTTTAGGAAGGCTCATATGAGCCATACCCTGCCTTTTGTTAAACGTCAACTGACGTTCCATCTCCCGTCCGGAAAGTCCATCCTTCAGGTGTTCCGGTTCCATTGAAATTATCTATATATTGAGACCTTACACTCACCTGGGAACACAAGAGAACAGCCAGAAGTATAGCTTTTCGTTTATTTATCATTTAGAGGATGTAGCGGTTATATTAGAAGAGAATAGCAAACCTAAATAGTTATCCAACATACGTTTTTCTTAAACGGGTCTCCTGACCTGCTTACAGCTGAGCAGGATCCGGATCATACGACATCCAATCCACCTCTAGTTCATAAGGATGCACTGGTCTTTCGACAGAGTTTGGATTGGTTTCTACTGACCACTCATTTGTATACCAAAAATTCATCCTGTAATGAGAAGCATTTTGAGGTATGCCAGTTAGAGATCCACTATAATTCCACAAAACAACTTTTTCACCTGTATTTGGATGAATCATCCACCAGCGAAGACGATCTGGATACCAATCAAATCCATAAGTGTAAAACTTTGACGAAGCGTCGTAATCTTCAATAGCGGGAATTGTTTCTGGCTGATTTTGAAAACCCTTCAATGGAGTGTTTATACCCTTATGTTGTTCCTTATGCACGGTATTGTATATAATTCCTTTTGCCAGGTTTATCGTTCTGCCAATTCGTCTAAGTTCACCTTTACGGCCAGTCCAGGTGCCTATATAAATGATTGTAGGATCTGCAATCAGCCATTCAAAGTCAATTTCACTTAGTCCGGGTACACTATCAACATGGTACGTAAAATAACCAACAACTGCTCCGGCATCAGGCTGGATATCTCTAACAGTAGGAACTTTAAGTCGAGCAGAATAAGTGCCAAAATGGGTAAAGTCTTTTGATTTTATTTCCGGCCCACGCCCTGCACCTGCACTATCATCCGGGTCTAACTTAAATGAGAGAATTTTAGTACCCGGTTCTGTCGGTGAATTGACGCCGGAATTTGATTTGAAATCAGCTTTATTTCCTGTAGAACCATATCTGAAATGTTCAAAGGTAGAATCACTGAAATTCTCTACAAAAGAACTGCGATGTGTGTTTTTTTGTGCATAATTAATGTAACTAATCAAAAATAAAATTGCGGATAGGCTGATTTGTTTCATAAAAAGAAAACTGTTTCTTATAGCTGTTATATTCTTTCATTTCTGTCCGGCAAAACTATCTGGAATGTTAAAATTCAAAATTTTACCCACCCCTACCCCTCCCAGGAGGGGATGAACCAAGAGTAGCCTCCAATGATATTCTCTGATTCAAACAACGTTTGTCTCAATCACCAGAACCTACTCAAATACCCTTATTTCGAAATTATTTTAATCGTGATAGATCTTTTAAAATCAGGAAGATCGAAGGTTAGGCTATCCTTTTCAACGCTCGTCCATATATTTTTCCATGGGTCATACACATCAATTTTTTCTACTGAGGAAGTGATTCCCAGTTCCGCCAGGTTAACGTTAACTCGATGCAAAATCTGGGGAGCCATTCCTTTTTGAAATTCAGATTCCCAGTTATTAGATTTATCGCGAAGCCAAAGCAGTGTTGTTCTTTTACCCTTTAACATGTAGATGCGTAAAGAGTTGGTTTCAGTAAAAGAAGGAGAGAATGATTCCTTTATAGGATTAATGCCTTTGATAACTTCATTGAATCGCTTGAAATGATACCAAAGGTTATTTTTATGAACATAAGATTCCCAGTGCCAGCTCATCCCGGTTCCTGCAGCTCCAGAAAAAAAGGGGGCAAAAAGGATGTCATGTAGCAGGCTACCGGCAGTATCCTTTGCGTAAAAATTGCTTGGCCCTGCATGGCGCGGCTCTACGGCGCCGGTTTCAGCAAGCACCACCGGCTTTGCCAGATGATATGATAGCAAGTCCTTTACTGCAGAGGCGCAAATCAGGTCCATTGGGGCATGACAAATTTCGAGTTGCGCTCCAAGATCGAGGTAGCGATGAACCTGGGCAACTTCATTTGCGGGCATAGACATTATTTTTTTATATACCGGTCTTACATAATCTCCATCAAAACTTCCGAGGCTCTGCATCACTAATTGCTCGGGAAAATATTGTTTCACTGCTGCAAGCATCTTTTCATTCCAGTCATAAAATACACTGTCTTTAGGAAGACTCATAGCATTCATTTCGTTCCACAGTTCCCATCCAAAAAACAGCGTATCGCTTCCGTAACGCTTGTGGTAAAAATCTATTTTATTCAAAAAGAGGCGCTGGCCTTCGGCAGATGTAAGATACTGCCGAACGCTGTCCAGCGGGCCACCACGCGAGGTATGATAAGCGAATTTTGTTGCCCACTGCTGTGAATTTTCTTTTAGAGTAATGCTTCTGAAATGTTCAAGCGTTAATTTGATCCTTAGATGATACTTCCTGGCCATTTCAATAAAACGATCAATCCTGTGCACTTTTTCTTCATTGTATTTTCCCGCTTCCTCTTCAATATCCCAAAAAGAATTGCTGAGCCATACCCGGATAAAATTGCCTCCGTTAGCTGACAGGTTTTTCATCCATTGTTCCATCTCATAAAAAGCGGAATCGGAATTTCCACTATATTTTCCGCTTGGACTAATCATATTGATACCAACAGGAAAATATAATGACCCATCTGAAAAAGAGAAATAAGCAGCGTTATCAGCGCTTACCCTTATATAACGATTAGTAGAGGCTAAGCGTTTTTGAATAGTACGGTTGATGCACGCTATCATCAAAAGCATAGAGGCAGAAACTAATAATGAACACTTTATTATAGTCATTTATTGATTTTAAACATCTCCCGAAACTAACATCTATGCTGACAAGTTAAACAAATTCGATTGAAACTGTGAGAAGTCTTCGTAGCTTTTTTACAGGTGGAAAATGACATATCTAAAATCTTGAAAGCACCTTGCGGATCGCATGCATTGGTTTTCAATGATGATTATCAAAGTGGTTGAGCAAGACAGGCAGCGAGCCGATGCCACGAAGTACTGAAGCTGGGGATTTCTTCTACTGAACGACCTTCTTATCCTGCGGCCCTTCATAAATTAGTTTCAATCCCCAGTCAACATCTTCAGGAACTTTTGGCAACTTTATAATTCCGATTTTACTTGACTTTAATTTTCCATTGCCAGCATCTATCCAGGTGCCGTTGCGGGGATTAAACCATTGGGCGCTATAAACACTGTTAAGCTTAGCGCCTCTCATCTCAGCTTGTGGACAGTCTTTTTCAAAGTAGGCAAGAAAGATATTTTTGTCAGGCGTACGGGCACAATACCCCCAACCCTCATAACTTAAAACATCATGGCTTTTGTTAGGACTTAGAAGGTCGGCCAATGGTACAAGGTCCTGGTAGCGCTTGCCGATTGAGAAAGCAAACGTTCTTAAATATCGCATCTCCGCGCCTGACTGCCATTGAAATGCATCCCACATATGCGTAGGTGCAGAGGGTTCTATATCAGCTCCCCAGATCCCTTCGGCCCCATATACATGCCCGGAAAATCCTCCAGATAAAAAGCTGCCATACATAGCAGAATGTACAAAAGCATTATCCTTGTCAGTGCCACCCGCCGCACCACGCGTATAATTCACTGAGCCGGGTCCACGTGCATCTTTGTAGCCAGCATAATATGGTTCACCGTTTAGCGCAGGGCGTGGCGTTTTTAAATTGTATATCTCCGTGAGATACCAATAATTATTGTGCTCCCTCATATTGCCAATCTGGTGCAGCGTGACCCAGGAATTGTCACCCCAGTTTTCAAGTGTTGAAGGATTTGCGTTTGATGACATCAAATTACCAAACGGAAGAGGGCCATACTTTTTTTCCCTTGCATGTATGGCAGCCGTATAGTCATCAGGGCTAACGGTTTCATCAATAATATCCAGGTGGATCGGGCTTAATACCGTATTATAAGCCTGGTATCTTGAGAATATGTATTGCATGAACCGGGTATAGGAATCGGGCCAGCCATAATACTGGTACCACAACAGGCCTGCATCCCGCCTGGAAACTTCTATAAAAGGAACGAAGCCGTTTGCATTCAAATAAGCAATCTTCCGGTCGAGGTATTTGAAATATTCGGGATTGATCCTGTTCATATCAGGGAAATAGTTTTCGTAACTGGGCACTTTCCCTGGAAAGAAAAACGGCCTGCCGCCTTCATTATCCATATTCTTTGCGCTGCCTGTACCAAACTCCAGC